>JALWUZ010000339.1 GCA_027079895.1 Anaerolineae bacterium | reverse complement strand
GGACAATGGAGGGGATTTGCGCTGCCGCGGTCGTTGTCGCTGTGCCATTGCTTTTCTCCTGCGAATGTCGGATAGGGCTTCTAGTTTTGGGAGGTTGGCCATTGTGCATCAGGATGGTATGGCTGACGGGGGCGATTATACTACGGCTTGCCGAAGTGACCAAGTCGCGCGGCCGGAGGGGTGGAAGGAGTGGATTCTTGCCTTAATCATTGAATCGGCTATAATACCCCTTGCTGCACCCAAATTTCGTGCGTGACGAAAGGAGGTGGTCGCCGGCAAGATTCCCCCGCATATCCCACTCAATCTCTGAAACCCTTTTCAAAACTCTCGAAGGAGGAGAAACAAAATGCGCAAATGGCTTTTGCTCGGTATCAGCCTGATAACGTTGCTTTCGATGTTGCTTTCGGCTTGCGCCAAGCCGACCCAGGTGGCCCCGACCCAGGCCCCGCCCACGGCGGAAAGCGGTGGCGGCGGCGGTGGCGAGGAGGCTGCTCCCCTGCGGGTCGGCATGGTGACCGACTTGGGCGGCATTGACGACAAGTCCTTCAACGCCACTTCCTGGCACGGCCTGGAGATGGCCAAAGAGGAACTCGGCGTCGAGGTCGCCTACCTGGAATCCCAGCAGCAGACCGACTACGCGGTCAACATCACCCAGTTCCTCGACCAGGGGTACGATATGATCATCACCGTCGGCTTCCTGCTGGGCGAGGACACCAAGACCTTCGCCGAACAGAACCCCGACACCAAGTTCGCCATCGTGGACTTCTCGTATGACCCGCCGCTCGACAACGTGTTGGGGCTCACCTTCTCCACCGACCAGGCCGCCTTTCTGGCCGGCTACCTGGCCGCTGGGATGAGCAAGACCGGCAAGGTCGGCACCTTCGGCGGGATCGAGATTCCGCCGGTGACGATCTTCATGGTCGGCTTCGAGAACGGCGTCAAGTACTACAACGAGAAGCACGGCACCGACGTACAGGTGCTCGGCACCGACCTCTTCGTCGGCAACTTCGAGTCCACCGACGACGGTCGCCGGGCCGGTGAGGACTTGATCGCCGAGGGCGCGGACATCATCATGCCCGTCGCCGGGCCCGTCGGGCTGGGCACCGCGGCCGCCGTGCAGGAGAACCCCGGCACGATGCTCATCGGTGTGGACACCGATTGGTGCGTCAGCGCGGAGGAGTACTGCGATGTCACCCTCACCAGCGTGATGAAGAACATGGATGTCGCCGTGCGGGACGCCGTCAAGATGGCGGTCGAGGGCACTTTCAAGGGCGGCACCTACGTCGGCACGCTGAAGAACGGCGGCGTGGGACTGGCTCCCTTCCACAAGTTCGACGACCAGGTCCCCGACGATCTGAAGTCCGAACTGGACGAAATCAAGAAGGGGATCATTGACGGCTCCATCAGCACCGGCTGGGGTCAGGCCGGCGGCGGTGAGGAAGGCGGCGGCGAGGAGGGCGGCGGTGGCGCGGCCCCCGAAGAGGTCGAGCCCCTCATCATCGGCACGACCGACTCCGTGACCGACCTCGACCCGGCCAACTCCTACGACTTCCACACCTGGGAGATTCATCACAACACGATGGACACCCTCCTGGTCTACAAGCCGGGGACGACCGAGTTGATGCCCGGCCTGGCCGAGTCCTACGAAGTCAGCGATGACGGGTTGGAGTACACCTTCAAACTGCGGCAGGGGCTGAAGTTCCCCGACGGCACTCCCTTCAACGCCGACGCCGTCGTCTGGTCCATCAACCGCGTCATGCGGCTGGAAGGCGACCCCAACTGGCTGGTCACTTCCTTCGTGGACAAGGTGGAGAAGGTGGACGACTACACCGTCAAGTTCACCCTCCAGAACCCGGTCGGCTTCTTCCCGCTGCTGGTCGCCACGCAGCCCTACTCCCCTGTCAGCCCGAACTGCTACCCGGAGAACGATTTCGACGTTGACTCCACCTGCGGCGGCATCGGGCACTACATCATCAAGAACTGGGAGCGGGACGTGGAGATGGAACTGGTCGCCAACCCCGACTACTACGGCGAACCGGCCAAGTACCCGCACATCATCGTGCGCTACTTCTCCGACTCCACCGCCATGCGGCTCGCGTTGGAGGCCGGCGACATTGACATCGCCTGGAAGACGCTCACGCCTTCCGACTACGATGACTTCCGCAACAACGACAAGTACAATCTGTACGAGGGGGCCGGCCCCTACATCCGCTACATCTGCTTCAACACCACCACGCCGCCGTTCGACAACCCGAAGGTGCGGCAGGCGATCTCCCTGGCGATTGACCGCGACAAGATCTCCAACGTCGTCTTCCAGGGGACGCACGAGAACCTGTACAGCATGGTGCCGAAGGGGATGTTCGCCCACATAGACGCCTTCCCGGAGCGCGATCTGGAGCAGGCGAAGGCCCTTCTGGCCGAGGCCGGGTTCGACGAGAACAACCCGCTGGTGATGGATCTCTGGTGGACGCCGGAGCACTACGGCCCCACCGAGGGCGATGTGGCCTCCGTCATCAAGCAGGCCCTGGAGGAAACCGGCGTGATTCAGGTCAGCCTGCAATCGGCCGAGTGGGCCACCTACACCGACTACTTCGGCCCCGGCACGATGCCGGTCTTCCTGCTGGGCTGGTATCCCGACTACCTCGACCCGGACAACTACACCTCCGCCTTCGCCGAGTGCGGCACGTCCGACGACCTGGGTATCTTCTACTGCAACGAGAAGATGGACGACCTGCTGCACAAGGCGCGGCTTTCCACCGACATGTCCGAGCGGGAGGATCTGTACAAGCAGATTCAGCAGTTGTGGACGACCGAGGCCCCGACCATCCCCTTCACCCAGGGGTTGTTGCTGGTCGTGACGCAGAAGGATGTCACCGGGGTCACGCTGGACCCGACCCTGTTCCTCCACTACTTCACGCTGTCGAAGTAGCGCGGTCTGTGAGTTGAGAGGGGCGGCCGGCCGGTCGCCCCTCATCCCGCACGAATGGGGCGCGAATACTGACGGTGCGACGCGCCTCCGGGGCGCGTCGCACCTTTTTTGGAAGTTCAGCGACATGCGCTAGAGGGGTACGGCTATGAGTTCATTGCGAGCCTATATCATCACCCGAATCCTGCTCACCATCCCGATGGTGCTGATTCTCCTGATTCTGGTCTTCATCCTCCTGCGGGTCATGCCCGGCGACCCCATCAAGGCCGCGATGCGACCCGGCGTGCCCCAGGAGTACCTGGACCAAATCCGCCATGCCCAGGGACTCGACCGCCCGCTAGTCTTCAACACGCGCGGCAGTTGGGCGACGGTGCAGAAGCCGGTCGTGATTCTGTACGACGAGCACGACCCGACAAGCCCGCCGGTGATGCTGGCCCTGGAGGGGGATAGACTCCCAATCACCGACCGGTACACCGAGGGCGGGGAGGACTGGCTGCGCGTCTCCATAGACGAGGGGGTGCCGGTGTGGATCGAGAAGGAGAAACTGAGTTGGCTGCGCCGGGTCGAGTTTCACTTCGAGCCGGTGGAGGACGCCGGTCAGCCGCCGGTCGAGGGGGACTGGGAGCAGGTGAAACTGCTCAAGGGCGGCGTCGAGGGCTGGGCCCCAACCGCGAATTTCGATGTCCACGTCAACATCTTCGACAGTCAGTTTTTCAATTATCTGTGGGGACTGATCGCTCATTTCGACCTGGGGACTTCGATCACGCTGCGGGGGCGGCCCGTCGCCGCCGACCTCGCGCTCAAACTGCCGGCGACGATCGAGTTGAGCATCGCCGGCATGCTGGTCGCCACCGTCGTGGGCGTGTTCACCGGAGCCTACGCCGCTCAGAAGCGGCGTAGCGCGGTGGACTACGGCCTGCGCATCTACAGCATCGTCGCCTACGCCGTCCCCATCTTCTGGTTGGGGCTGATTTTCCAGTTGATCTTCGGCATCTGGCTGGGCTGGCTGCCGGTCTCCAACCGCATAGATACCACGCTGCGCCCGGACACCATCGCCGAGGTGTTCCACCTGCAAGAACGGCTCACCGGCCCCAACGCCGACAAAATCCTCGCCGTGAGCGACTTTTTCTCCAATTTCTACATCTTCAGCACCATCATCACCGGGCAGTGGAAAAGCCTGGGGAACGCGCTCCTGCACCTGATACTCCCGGCGATGACGCTGGGGCTGTACCTCTCCGGCATCTTCACCCGGTTGACGCGGGCCAATATGCTGGACGTGTTGCAGCAGGACTTCATCATGGCCGCCCGCGCCAGGGGGATACCGGAGCGGGTCGTCGTGTACAAGCACGCCCTGATGAACGCCTTCATCCCCATCCTGACGATGTTCGGCATGCAGTTCGCGCTGATGTTAGCCGGAGCGGTGCTGACGGAGACGACGTTCAACTGGCCGGGGATGGGGCTCTTCCTGGTGGAGCGCATCACCGAGCGGGACTTCCCGGCGATTCAGGGGACGGTGGTCTTCATCGCCCTGTTCGTGGCGACGGTCAGCCTGATCGTGGACATCATCTACGCCCGCATTGACCCGCGCGTGAGGTATTGATTCCAACAGTTTCGTTGCGAGGTACACAGATGACAACTTACGCAGCAGATGTCGAACCCGGCCTCCTGGCCCGCTTTTTGCGCGGTCGCAAGTGGTACGGCACGGAGTGGTACATGACGGTGACGGGCGGCCTCATCGTCGCTTTCATCGTCGTCCTGACCATCCCCACCTTCATCACCCCCAACCTGGCCCCCTACGACCCGGAGAAGCAGTCCGGCGACCCCTTCATGCCCCCCTGCCCGGAGCACATTTTCGGCACCGACCAGGTGGGGCGGGATGTCTTCAGCCGCATCATCTACGGCTCCCAGATCGTTCTCCAGGTCGCCCTCCTCTCCGCCTCCCTCTCGTTCCTGGTGGGCGTGCCGATGGGCCTCATCTCCGGCTTCGTGGGCGGCAAGTTGGACCGGGTACTGTCGCTGATTATGGACAGTATCTACTCCTTCCCCGGCCTGATTCTGGCGATTGCCCTGGCCGCGCTGCTGGGCGCCGGAGTGGTGAACATGTCCACCGCTATCGCCGTCGTCTACATCCCGACCTTCTTCCGTCTGGTGCGCGGACAGGTGCTCTCCATCAAGGAGGAGTTGTACGTCGAGGCGGCCCGCAGCCTGGGCGCGAAGGGGCGCACCATCCTCTGGCGGTACATCTTCCCCAACGTCATCCCCTCCATCGTCGTCGTCTTCTCCCTGAACATCGCCGACGCCATCATCACCGAGGCCGGCCTGGCCTTCATCGGGCTGGGGGTGGATCCCTCCAAGCCGGACTGGGGGTATGACATTTATCGCGGGCGGTCGGAACTGGTCGGCGGCCGCTGGTGGCTGGTGACGTTCCCCGGCCTGGCGATCGCCCTGGTCGCCCTGGGTTTCAGCATGTTCGGCGAAGGGCTGAGCGAGATCTTGAATCCGAGGTTGACGGAAGCATGAGCGAACCGATTTTGGAAATTCACGACCTGCAAGTTGACTACCCCACCCGCGTGGGCGTCGTGCGCGGCGTGGACGGCGTGGACCTGACGGTCTACCGGGGCGAGGTGCTGGGACTGGTGGGCGAATCCGGCTGCGGCAAGTCAACGCTGGGGGCGGCGATTATGCGCCTCCTGCGCCCGCCGGGGAAGATCGTCGGCGGGGAGATCGTCTTCCAGGGGCGCGACCTGATGAAACTGAATGCCGAGCAGATGCGCCGCCTGCGCGGGGCGCACATTTCGATGGTCTTCCAGGACCCGATGACCTGCCTCAACCCCCTGCAACGGGTCAGCGACCACATCGTGGAGACGATTCGCACCCATCACCCGGAGGTGAAGGTGGCCGAGGCGCGGAAACGGGCAGCGGAGTTGATTGACCGCCTGGGCATCCGCGCCGAACGGCTGGACGATTACCCTCACCAATTGAGCGGCGGCATGCGCCAGCGGGTGATGATCGGTCTCGCCCTGGCCCTGAACGCCGACCTCATCATCGCCGACGAGCCGACCACCTCGTTGGACGTGATCGTCGAGGCCCAGTTCCTCGACCAACTGCGCGACCTGCAAAAGCAGTACAACCTGACCATCATCCTCATCACTCACAACATCGGCGTGGTGGCGGAGTTGGCCGACCGGGTAGCGGTGATGTACGCCGGTAAGTTGATGGAGTTGGCCGACGTGTTCCCCCTTTTCGACGAACCGCTGCACCCCTACACGCGCGGCCTGCTCAAGTCGGTGCCCAACATCAGCCTGACCGACGACAGTCTGCAAATCATGCGCGGCTCGCCGCCGGACTTGATCAACCCGCCCTCCGGCTGCCGCTTCCACCCGCGCTGCCCTCACGCGATGCCCCGTTGCGAGCGCGAGTCCCCCCCGTTCACGGAAATCGAGCCGGGCCATTGGACGGCCTGCTGGTTGTATGGAGAGTAGAACATGCCCACTACCAACGACAATCTGGTCGAGGTCCGGGGGCTGAGGAAGTGGTTCCCGGTGCAAAAGAGTTTCATCGAGCGGCTCGTTACCCGGCAGCGGCAATTCGTCCACGCCGTTGACGGGGTAGATTTCGAGATTCGGCGCGGCGAGGTCTTCGGCCTGGCGGGGGAAAGCGGCAGCGGCAAGACGACGACCGGGCGGCTCATCCTGCGGCTAGTCGAGCCGACGGAGGGGAGCGTCGTCTTCGACGGGGTGGACATCGCCGCCCTGAGCGGTGAGGAAGTGCGCCGTATGCGCCGCCGCATGCAGGTCATCTTCCAGGACCCCTTCGCCTCGATGAACCCCCGGATGAAGACCGGGGACGCCATCGGCCACAGCCTAGAGATTTTCGGCGTGGCGAAAGGGGAACAAAAAAAGCGGCTGGTGCTGGAAATGATGGAGCACGTCGGCCTGACCCCGGCCCGTATCCTCTACGACAAGTTCCCGCACCAACTGAGCGGCGGCCAGCGGCAGCGGGCGGTCATCGCGCGGGCGTTGATGCTCCATCCCGACCTGGTCGTCGCCGACGAGCCGATCGCGATGGCGGACGTGTCGGTGCGGGCGATGTTGCTGGAGTTGATGGTGCAACTCAAGGAGGAGTTCAACCTCACCTACCTCTTCATCACCCACGACCTGGCGACGGCCAAGTACATCTGCGACCGCATCGCGATTATGTACCTGGGGCTGATCTGCGAGATGGGGACGCTGGAGCAGGTGTACCGCAACCCCCAGCACCCCTACACCCAGGCGTTGCTGGCCGCCGTGCCGGTGCCGGACCCGCACGCCCGCCGCACCGCGCCCCTGCCGAAAGGGGAGATTCCGAGCCCCATCAACCCGCCGTCGGGATGTCGGTTCCATCCCCGCTGCCCGTTTGCGATGGAGATCTGCTCTCAAGAGCCGCCCCCGCTGCGCCCCGTGCCGGACGACGAGGGACACCTGGTGGCTTGCCACTTACGAAGTTAGACCGCGCCGCTCTGGTGGCGACGGATTAGATCTCCGATGAAGTCCAGGAACTACGGAGCGGTGCTTTGGTGGGGGATAGCAGCGGGGATTGTATCCGGTTGCGTAGTCAGTTTTGTGCGCGGCTTGAGTGGCTATGACTGGGTGGTGTTTTACTACCCTCAGGCGCGTGGCGTGGGAGTTACGCAGTTCATGAACCCGATGTGGGCGTGCATCCCACTTTTGCCGATCGCCCAACTGCCGCTGCCGTATAGTTACGGAACCTTTCTAACGCTCAACATAGTGCTGTTCTGGATTGGCACCAGATTGACAGGGAGCAAACAATATCTCCTGCTACTTTCGTTCCCTGCTTTCTGGGTGCTATGGTTTGGTCAATTGGATGGTCTGGTGCTTTTCGGGGTGGCGTTGGGGATTAAGGCACTCGAACTGGGAGAACGTGAACGGGAGGGCGACGGCACAGGTAAGAGCGACAGAGAGTACGGGCCCATATTGATGGGAATAGCGATACTGCTCGTGCTGATTAAGCCCCACATCGGAGCGCCGCTGGCGGCTTTCTTCTTATTGCGCTCCCCCCGCCGCGCCACACTGTTGACGATTCTGGGTGGGGTGATACTCTCTATGGCGATTTGGGGATGGACATGGCCATTAGCCTGGACGCGCCGCCTGCTCACTATCAAGTCCGGCGACTTCGTCCAGCAGACCACGAACATTTCCCTCTTCCCGTATGGTCTGCTAACCTGGCTGGCGTTGCCGGCGGCCAAGTCGCCGCTGGATAGAGTAAAAGTCATCCTCTCGGCCACATTACTCTCTGTGCCGTATGCGGCCGCGTATTCCGTACTTCCATTGCTGGTAACTGCACTTCCCTGGTGGGCATACCTGCTAACCGACTTCCCGTTTGTGCTGGGATCAAAAGGGTATCATCTGGTGGCGCTTGCGCCGCTGTTTGTAATCTGCCAAGTGGTATGCGCACGTAGTGGCTGGCGTTCTTGATGCCCTGCCTAACTTGTCACTTGGTCAGGAAGATGCGAAAATGGCCCTACACAAGGAAAACATCTGGCGACGTGTCGGTATCGGCGTCTTCCTTGCGCTTGGCAGCGCCATTTTGCTGACGCTATCTTTCCCACCTTACGACCTCTGGCCGCTCATTTGGGTGGCTTTCATCCCCATGCTGGTGGCCCAGTTCCGCGTCCTGCCGCGCCGGGTCTCCAGCCTGGCCTCCGCCATCGCCATCGGCGGCTGGTTGGGCGGCTATCTGACCCCCATCTTCGCCGGCAGCGGACTGTACATGACCTGGCTGCCGCTGCTCATCGCCGGTATCACCTACCTAACCGATGGGGGTGTGCGTGCCTTTCACGAGCGCACCGGCTACCGCTGGTTCGTCGGACACGGCGCACTCAATTGGGTGGGCTTTGAGATGATTCGCGGCTTCATCCCCATTATGGGTACGTGGGGATTCGTCGCCAACACGCTCTACAGCCAGCCGTGGTTGATCCAGCCGGTGAGCATCTTCAGCATCTTCGGCCTCGGCCTGCTCATCATGTCCGTCAATTACGGGCTGGGGCTGGGGGCCCTGTACCTTTTCGACCAACGGTGGACGCTGGATTCGGACATTCCCCTCCTCGCCAGACATTCGGTGCGTAACTGGGCCCTGGGAGTGCTGGCCGCGCTGGTCGTCTGGACCGGCCTCAGCCTGGCCCTGTTCCGCACGCCGACGACCGCGACGGTGCCGGTGGCCGCACTCCACTACGACGCGGGTACGCATCCCTGGGACGCGGTGGACACCTTCAGCGCATTGACCCGTCGGGCAGCGCAGGCCGGAGCACGCCTCATCGTCTGGCCGGAAATGGCCATCGAAGGCGACCCGCAGGTGACGCGCACCGCCGAGTTCCGCCGCCTGGCCGCCGAGACCGACGCCTATCTGGCATTGGGCTACTTCGTGCCGGTGACCGAACGAGTCTGGCGGAACGAGACCACCGTGCTCGCGCCGGACGGCCAGTTTCTGGGTGTGTACGGCAAAGACCACCCCGTGACTTTCGCCGGCGAGAGCAGCCCCACGCGCGGCACGTATCCGGTCTACGAGACGCCCTGGGGCCGCCTGGGCACGATTATCTGCTACGACCTGGATTTCACCGACACGGCCCGCAGAATCACGCGCAACGGGGCGCAGTTGATCCTGGTGCCGTCCCACGACTGGCCTCAAATCGCGGCCAAGCACTACGCCCATCTGGTCTTCCGCGCCGTCGAGAATCGGGTCAGCCTGGTCAAAGCCGACGGCAGCGGCAACGACTCGGCCATCATAGACCCGTATGGGCGGATCATCGCGTTGGCGGTCACGCCCGGCGGCGACCGCCAGGGTCAGGTCGTCATCGCCGATACGCCTCTGGGAACGGGCGATTCCCTTGCCGTCCGTCTGGGCGATTGGGTGGGGTGGATCGCACTGGCCGGAATGGTGTTTTTCATCATCTACGACCCCGTGACAAAGGCCAGGGCCAGGCGCAACAGCGCATCGGGCGAATCAGCGGAGTAGCAGGACGCGAAGAGCGTTTTGTCGGCTCCGTTACACGTAACGAACGGCTGTCCAGCAACACGCATCGTCGAGAGCACAGAGACACCGCCGGTGTCCCCCGTGCTCTTCGCTCTCTAGGGCACTCTTGGAGGTCGTTATGGCCGCCGGGTCACGTCTGTACCGCACCGCCGGAATCGTCATCCGCCGCCGCAATCAGGGGGAGGCCGACCGCGTGCTTACCCTCTGCACGCCCCAGGGCAAAATCGAGGTCATCGTCAAAGGGGCGCGGAAAATCCGCAGCCGCAAGGCCGGCCACGTGGAACTGTTCTCCCGCTCCGATTTCATCATCTCGCGGGTGGAGCATTCCTGGGACATCGTCAGCCAGGCGGAGACGGTGGAGCCGCACGCCCGTTTGCGCGGCGACCTGGTGCGCGGCGCACACGCCCGGTACGCGGTGGAACTCCTCGACCGCTTCTTCGCCCCCGGCGAGGGGGACGGGGCCCTGTTCGACCTGCTCGACCACACCCTCACGTGGCTCTGCGAGGAGCCCGACCCGGCGTTGAGCATCCGGTTCTACGAGCAGCACCTGTTGGGACTGGCCGGTTTCCGCCCGGAACTGTTCCGCTGCGTCGGCGAGCATGAGACCCCTCATCCCCTGCGCCCGCCGACGGAGCACGGCGACCGGCCGCCCTACGGACTCGACCCGGAGCGCGGCGGTGCGCTCTGTCGGCGGTGCTACGCGACCCGCCCCCGCTCCCGCTGGATCGAGCCGTTGTCGGCGGCGGGGCTGAGCCTGCTGCAAGACTGCCAGCGGGAGCCGTACTCGACGCTGCGGACGCGGGCCATTCCGCCGGCCCTCCACGCCGAGGCCGCGCGGGTGATGGAGCGCTACATCGTCTATCACCTGGAGCGGCAGGTCGGAGCGGCCCGCTTTTTGCGAAACTTGCGAATTACCGCTCCCCCCGCGCAACCGACGGGGGATGGAACGAAAACACACAGGAGGTTATGATGATTTCTGTCGCTGAGATTCTCGCCGCGCCGGTGGACGACGCCGAGGCGCGGCGGCAAGGGATTGGTTTCGTGGACGGCTCCGTCCCCGGCTACGTGCTGCTCCTGGGCGACGACGCCGAGGCCGCCCCGGCCCTGGTCGAGTCGCTGCGCGAGAAGCAGATCGCCGTCTTCGTGCTCACGGACGCGCTGGCCGCAGCGTTGGAGGCCGCCGGTGTGCCGCTGGGCTGGGACTCCCGCGTCGTCCACCGCGACCCCCAAACCGCGCTGGGCTGCATCGCGCACCTGGCGCAGATCTTCGGCAACGCCAACTCGCCGGAGGAGGTCCTGGACTACGCCCGCCAACGGCTGCTGGGATTCACGGTCATCCTGGGGACGCCATCCCCGGAAAGCCTGGCGGTGGCGCGGACGGCGATGGCCTTCGGCTGCCCGCTGCTGAGCACCGGCGACGTGGAGCCGCTGGCGGCGGACTGGGACGGGGTCGTCATCGGCAACCTGCCGCCGGAGGAGATCGTCCAGACCGGCATCGAGGAGCGCGGCCTGCGGATTCACGTCCCGCTGCCGGAACTGCCGGTCGAGTACAGCGCGGACTTCGCCGGGGAGGTGGTGCGGGACGAGGGGCTGGGCGCGTCCCTTTACGGCGTCGAACTGACCGTCACCGGCGCGGACGTGGTGGACGGGCGGGTGCGAGTCGTCGGGCCGGACCTGGACGCCGGTCTGCTGGACGAGCACCCCTACGCCCTGCTGGTCGAAGTCGTCGGCAAGAATATGCAGAGCGATTTCGAGTCGGTGCTGGAGCGGCAGGTCGAAACGCTGGTGAACGACATCCACGGCGTCATGCACCGCGGGCAACGGGCGAATACCCGGCTGCGGGTGAGCCGCAAATCCATCGAGAAAGGACTGCGGCTGCGTCACCTGGGGGAGATCATCCACGCCCGCTTCCACAACGACTTCGGCAACATCCTCAGCCGGGTACAAGTGACCTTCTTCACCGACCCGGCGGAGGTAGAGAAGGTCGCAGCGCGGGCGCAGGAGGTCTACGACCGGCGGGACGACCGTCTGCGCGGACTGAGCGATGAGGACGTGGACGTGTTCTACACCTGTACCCTCTGCCAGACGATCGCCGCCGGGCACCTGTGCGTCATCAGCCCGGAGCATCCGGGGGTCTGCGGGGCGCAGGACTGGATGGACACGCGGGCGGCGGTCAGCATCCGGCCCGTCGGGCCCAACCGCGAGGTCAAGAAGGAAGGGCTCATTGACGCCCGTCTGGGGCAGTGGGAGTCCGTCAACCGCATCGTGCAGCAGGAATCCGGCGGCGCACTGACCGCCTACAGCCTCTACAGCCTGATGGTGGACCCCGGCCCGGCCTGCGGCGACTTCGAGTGCATCACTGCTATGCTCCCCATCGCCAACGGGGTGATGGTGATTGACTTCACTTACAAGGAGATGACCCCCAGCGGGATGGACTGGGATATGCTCTACGAGATGGTCGGCGGCGGCGTGCCGGTGCCGGGCTTCATCGGCCACAGCAAGCGGGCCGTCGCCGGCCGCAAGTTCATCTCCGCCGAGGGGGGCTGGCGGCGCATCGTCTGGATGAATTATGCGCTGCGGGAGGAACTGCGCCCGGCGTTGGAGGCTCTGGCGGCGGAGGCGGGGGTCGCGGGGTTTGTGGATATGATCTCCACCGAGCGGGACGCGCTGACCGAGGAGGAGGTGCTGGCGCGGATGGAGGCGGTCGGCCACCCGGCGTTGACGCTGGACCCGCTGATGTGAAATGCGAGCGCGTCCCTGGATGGTCGTGCTGGCGGTCGCGCTGCTCTACGTCGCCGGGACGCTGGCCCGCTACGGCGGCGACCCGCTCATGTTCGTCCTGCCGGGGACGCGCTACAGTCTTGGGGATCCTCAGGGGACTCAGGGGTACGACGGGCAGTTCGCCTACTACATCGCCCGCGACCCGTCCGGCGGCTGGCGGCACTGCGACGTGCCCGCCTATCGCTACCAGCGCATCCTGTATCCGCTGCTGGCCTGGGCGTTCGCGTTGGGGCGGCCGGCCGCCGTCCCCTGGACGCTGATACTGCTCAACCTGGCCGCCCTCGTTGCCGGGACCTACTTCACCGAGCGACTGCTGGCGGTGTGGAACGTCAGCCGGTGGTACGCGCTGGTCTACGGCCTCTACGGGGGGCTGCTGGCCGGGCTGCGCCTCGACCTGACGGAGCCGCTGGCCTACGGATTGGTGCAGGCCGGGCTGTGGGCGTGGTCGCAGGGAGGCGACCGGCGGCGGGCGTACCCCCTGTTCGCCCTGGCCGCGCTGACGAAGGAGACTACGTTGATCGCCGTCGCCGGGCTGCTCCTGCACCGCGCCCTGGAACGTCGCCGACGCGCGGCGGTCGAGATGGGGCTGGCGGTTGGGACGCCCTTCGCGGTCTGGCAGGCCGTCCTGTGGGCCTGGCTGGGCCGGCCGGGGGTCGGGGCCGGCGGCGCGATGGCGACCCCGTTCGAGTGGCTCCCTTTCGCGGGGTTGCTGCGCGTGGCGACGGTCAGTTGGACGGCCTTCGGGCTGTTGCTGCTGGTCGAAGGGCCGCTGTTCCTGCTGCCGACGATCTGGGCAGCGGCTGTCACGCTGCGCGACCTGCGGCGCGGACGGCGGCATCCCTGGGTGACGCTGCTATTGGCCCAGGCCGCCATCCTGCCGTTCCTGCCGTTCTCCACCTGGCGGGAGCCGCTGGCGATGGCCCGGCTGACGGTGGGGCTGGTGGCGGCGGTGCTGCTCTACGGGGCGCGGCGACGCTCCCGGCGGGTGCTGAACATGAGTCTGCTCTGGCTGGCGACGCTGGCGTTTCTGGTGAACGAGAGCCATCTGCCGGTCTGAGCGTACTGGGCGACCCTTGTTCCCACGCTCTGCGTGGGAACAAGGGGGAGCATGCGAACGAGGGGAGGGAGTCAGGAGCACAGGAAGGAGACCAAAATGGGACGCAAACGCAAATCGAAAGCCAAACGAGAACCACAGGGGGCCCGCCCCCGTCCAAAGGTCGCCGGGAAACGGGATTTCCGCCGCGTGGACGAGTACATCTGGGAGTTGCCGGCGGACTTCCGGGAGGACATGCGCGTCCCGGCGCGTGTGCTGGGCGATGAGACTCTGTTCGATGCCGCCTTCCGCGACCGGACGACCGTCCAACTGGCGAACGTCGCCACACTGCCGGGGGTGGTCAAGTACGCCCTGGCGATGCCGGATTTTCACCAGGGGTACGGCTTCCCCATCGGCGGGGTGGCGGCGATGCGCACCGACATCGGCGTCATCTCCCCCGGCGGCGTGGGGTACGACATCAACTGCGGCGTGCGGCTGCTGGGCAGTCACATCGAGGCCGGGGAGATCGGGCCCTATCTCGACGACCTCACCGCGTCGCTCTACCGGGCCTGTCCCAGCGGCGTAGGGGGCAAGGGGCGCGTGCGAGTCTCCGACCGCGAGTTCGACGACCTGCTGGTGAACGGAGCCCGCTGGGCGCTGAAGAAGGGATTGGCCCGGCGGGAGGACGTGGCCCACACGGAGGAGCAGGGCCGCCTCGACGGGGCGGACCCCTCTCAAGTGAGCGCACGCGCCAGGGAGCGGGGACGGCCTCAAGTCGGCTCGCTCGGCGCGGGCAACCATTTCCTGGAGGTAGACGTGGTCGAGGAGGTGTTCGACCCCGACGTGGCGCGGGTCTTCGGCCTGTACGAGCAGCAGGTTGTGGTGCAGATTCACTGCGGCTCGCGGGGATTCGGCCACCAGGTGTGCGACGACTACGTGCGGAAGTTGCAGCCGGCCGTCCACAAGTACCACATCGAGTTGGCCGACCGGGAGTTAGTCTGCGCCCCGATTGACTCGCCGGAGGGACGGGCCTACTACGGCGCGATGGCCTGCGCCGTCAACTACGCCTTCGTCAACCGGCAGGTGCTGGCGATGGGGGTGCGGGAGGCGTTCGAGCAGGTGCTGGCCGGCAAGATCAAGGACTTCGACCTCTTCCAGGTCTACGACGTGGCCCACAACATCGCCAAGTTCGAGGAGCACGTGGTGGACGGCCGGCGGATGCGGCTCTGCGTCCACCGAAAAGGGGCGACCCGCTCCTTCGGCCCCGGCTACGAGGGGCTGCCCGCCGATTACCGGGCCGTCGGCCAGCCGGTGCTGGTGCCGGGCTCGATGGGAACCGCCTCCTACGTCCTGGTCGGCACGCAGCGGGCGATGGAGTTGACGTTCGGCTCCACCTGTCACGGCGCGGGGCGGGTGATGAGCCGCAGCAAGGCCCGCAAGCAGGTCCAGGGGAGCGAGTTGCGCAGCGAGTTGGAGGAGCAGGGGATCGTCGTCCGGGGGAGCAATCGCGGGCTGGCGGAGGAGGCTCCGCTGGCTTACAAGGATGTCAGCCGTGTGGTGGAGGTGGTGCATGGGGCCGGAATCGCCACCAAAGTGGCCCGGCTGCGTCCGCTGGCGGTCATCAAGGGGTGATCACGGCCCGTCGGCCACGACCGATTTTATCTCGCGCACCAGTTGGGGGGTGTCTATGTCCTTGAGCAGATAACGGGCTACCCCCACGCGGGTAGCCTCCATCTGCTCCTCGGCGTCGGGGTAAGAGGTCAGGACGACGATGCTCGACGAGGGGCACTGCTCGGCCAGCCGGTAGAGAGCCATCATCCCCTGGCCGTCGGCCCGCTTGGTCTCCAGGAGCACCACGTCCGGCTTCTTGCGCACCGCGTCCCGCAGACCGGTTCGCCAGCAGCCGGTGCAACCGACGATTTCCAGTCCGTCGGCCACCCGCAGCCGGGCCTCCAAAGCCTGCCGGACGGTATCGTGGTCGTCAATGATGAGTAGTTTAGTTGACGACATCATCCTACACCCCAGCGGAAGTGCTGCCCAGTATACCGGAAGTGCCGGAGTGGTGTTAGTGTCATCCCTCCCCGATTTGTCCTGACGTTTGTTAGACGGAGCGGAGGTGCAACGGCGAGCCCCTCATCACATCGAGTGGTGAGGGGCTCTCTTCGTGCTTCGCAACGGTCCAGGGGGAACGGCGTCGCGCCAGACTACGGCCCCCATGCCAGCCGCTGACTCGTCCAATCGGGCAGGTTGGGGCCCAGGGTGAGGATTTGGTGCTGATTTTCGCCATTGGGCCCCATCAGGTAGATGCCCCACACTCCGTCCCGATTGGAGACGAAGGCGATGCCGGAGCCATCGGGCGCCCAGGCGGGGAGGCCGTCGGAGTTGGGGTCGTCGGTCAGCACGACGACGCCGCCGGTGATGCTGAGAAGGTACACGTCCCAGTTGCCGGTCACGTTGGACATGTAGGCCAGGAGTTGGCCGTTGGGGGCCCAGTTGAGGCCGATGTCGTTGATGCTGGCGGTGAGGCGGGTCGGCGGCTGGTCGTCGTCGGGATTGTCCACGAAGATGCCGCAGTTGCCATCGGCTCCGCAGCCGGTCCAGGCCAGGAGGCCGGTCGGCCCCCAGATGGGATTCTTGCCCTGAGCGTGCAACTGGGGCTCGGCGGAGCCGTCGGTGGGACGGATGTAAATCTGCCAGGTCCCGCCGGCGTCCTGGGTGGCGTAGGCCATCCGCTGCCCGTCGGGCGAGAACGTGGGCCAGTAGAGACCGTAGCCGGAGGCCAAGAGCGTGGGCGCGTTGTTGGCCGGTATCCACAGGGAGATGCCCGGCGCGAGCAGGTCGTGATACCCCAGCGAGCCGCTCCCGCCCAGCCAGCAGGGTTGATCCGCGCCGGTGGCGATGCGGATGAGGCGTCCGTCGGCGAAGAGGGTGTAGACATCGTAGAGTCCGGTCTGCGTGTCGTAGACGGGGTAGGCCAGGCGACCGACGTTGAAACCCGGCGGCGGGCCGGTCATGGTGACGGTGGTCGTCCCGGTGATGGGGGCGATGGGGGTCGGGGTGGCGATCTGGCAGATGCGGGCCGCCTCCGCCCGCTTCTGCTCCACCTCGTCCGAAGCGATCAGTTGGAGGGCCTGGGCGTACTGCACTTCGGCGGGGCACATCTCGCCCTCCGCGTACCAGGCGTCGGCGTAGGCGAGATGGGCCTGGTAGAGGCGGGAGAAGACATCCTTGTAATTCGGCGCGGTGGCGTACAGTTTCTCGAAGTGCTCGATGCACCGCTCCCAATCGGCCCCCCAGTAGTTCATCGCCGTCATGTACTTGACGGCCAGGTTGCGCTGGGTGAGGGCCTCATCGTCCAGCGGGCGGAGCGCGACGGCCCGGTCGAGGTAGAAAATCCCCTCCTCGAAGCGGTCCTCGTCCAGGAGGGCCATCCCCGCGTTGTAGAGGCTGTGGAAGAGCATCTCCTCGACGGAGTCCGCCTCGTAGTCCGGGTCGAGGGCGCGTAACTGCGAGAGGACGGAGACCGCCTGTTCCCACTCCTCCGCCTCGTAGTGGGCGACCGCCTTGCGGTAGAGGTCCTCGGCGACGATCTCGTAAGTCTCGACGGTGGGAGTGGGGATATCCGCCAGGCGGGCTTTGGCCTCGGCGATGCCCTGGGGTGCGAAAGGGTTGTCGGGGTCGAGTTCGAGGACGTACTCGAATTCGGCGATGGCGAGTTCGTACTCGCCGTTGTCGAGATGTTCCAGTCCGGCGCGGTAGTGCTGTTCGGCCAGTTCCTGCCGCCGCTGCTGCCGGTCGCGTTCCCCCTGGTAGAGCCCGCCGTAGAGCGCACCGCCGACGCTGAGCGTCAGCAGGCAGACGAAGACGAGCAGCCAGAGGACGACGACGCGGGCGCGGTGCCAAAAGGAGGGGGTTGTCCGGCGCGGCTGCGGGACAGGTTGCTGTTGGGGTCGGCTGGCGCGGGAGGGACGGGTTTCCTCCAGCGACGCGCCGCATTGAGGGCAGATCAGGAGGCCATCAGAGATTTGGGCATGGCAGGCAGGACAATGCATACGTTCCTCGATCGCGTGGGTGGTGAAGCGGGGGGGATTATAGCCCTTTTGAGGGAACTTGTCCAGCGGCGCCGGCGGCCGGGCAGGCGATGGCAGTGCCATGCCGGCTGGGTAGGCGAAGGCAGTGCCATACCGGCCGGGTAGGCGAAGGCAATGCCTTCGCCTACCCGGGGGTTCTTGCAGACTGGCGCGGATTGCGATTTGACGGTAGAATAGCCGGAAAGACCGACCGCGCGTAGGCGGGAAAGGGGGGATACCGATGGCCTACCTGCGCTGGCTGACCCTGGCGAGTTTTCTGCTCTGGTTCACGCTCTACTGGGAGGGCGGGCGGCGGGCGTTGTCGGACATCCGGCACGCCACCTCGCCCCTCGACGGCGCGTTGATGATCGCCACCGCCGACGGCGCCCTCATAGTCGTCGTCGGGGGGCTGGGGATGGCCGCCGGCGTCCTATCGCCCGCGTGGGAGAGTTACCCCGTCTCCATCATCGGCCTGCTCCTCACCTGGGCCGGCATCGGCGGCACGTTCTACTCCCGCCACTACCTGGGCCGCTTCTGGACGGCGGAGGCCGCGCTTCAGGAGGAGCATCGGGTGGTGGATAGCGGCCCGTATGCCATCGTGCGCCATCCGATCTACACGGCGGCGATCGCGCTGTACATCGGGCTGGGGCTCTCCTTCCCGGCCTGGTGGACGGGGGCCGCCGTGGCGCTGATCGTCATCTCCTACGCCTGGAAGGCCCGCCTGGAGGACGATTTCCTGGACGCGGAACTGCCCGGCTATCGGGAGTACCGCCGACGGACGCGCTACCGGCTCGTGCCGGGGGTGTGGTGAGCCTCCCCGCGCCGCGCCATCATTCATCGGAAGGAGAGAACTGAAATGTCCGACCAGCCAGACGAACGCGCCCTCCTGCGCCAGAAGTTGGAGAGCCTGGAATCGTTGCGCGATGTCCTGGGCGACGAGGCCGTGGAGAAGGCGAAAGCCGCGTTGGAAGCCCGCCTCCGCGCCGTGGAGACCGGCGGCGGGGCCGTCGTCGCCGGGGATGTGCAGGTCGCGGGCGGCGACTTCATCGGGCGGGACAAAGTGACCGTCACCGTCAACGGGAAGCGGGCCGTCATCGTCGGCGGGGACGCTCGCGGCCTGATCGCCGTCACCGGCGACGAAAACCGCATCACCATCTCCCCGGAGCAGGTCTCGGCGAGAGTGCTGGAAGCCGCTTACCTCCGCTCCCTGGCCCGCGACTGTCAGCGGCTGCCCCTGGGTGTGGTGGACCCCGACTTCCTCCCGACCGGCCCCGGCAAGC
>JALWUZ010000338.1 GCA_027079895.1 Anaerolineae bacterium | reverse complement strand
TTCGCTGTTGAAGGGCGCTGGGTAGGCGATGGCATTGCCATCGCCTACCCATTTGACCGTAAGCATAAGAACTTTGAAAAGCCTTACCTCCCCGCCCCGACGATGGACAAACCCGCCGAAAATGGGTATAATGCCTCCGAGTCCACTCAGGAGGTGTCCCAATGCCTAACCCCATCGGCCAGCCCGTCACCCGCGTTGACGCCCGCGCCAAAGTCACCGGAGAGGCCCGCTACCCCGGCGACTTCGAGATGGAGGGCATGCTGCATGCCAAAATCCTCTTCGCCGGACGGCCTCACGCCCGCGTCCTGAGCGTTGACACCACCGCCGCCGAAGCCCTGCCCGGCGTCGTGGCCGTCTTCACCGCCGCCGACGTGCCGGTCAACGAGTACGGCCTCCAGACCCCTGACCAGCCGGTGCTCTGCGGCCCCGGCTCCTCCAATCCCGACGGCGACCGGGTGCGCTTCGTCGGCGACCAGGTGGCCGTCGTCGTCGCCACGAGCGAGCAGATTGCCGCCCGCGCCCGCGACCTCATCCAGGTCGAGTACGAGGACCTGCCGGTGGTGAGCGACCCCTTCGCCGCCCTGGAGCCGGACGCTCCCCAACTGCATCCCCATCGGCGACCCAGCGAAATCCACCCCGAACTGCGCACCGAGGGCAACCTCATCTGCCACCACCAGATCCGCAAGGGGGACGTGGAGGCCGCCTGGGCCGAAGCCGATGTCATTGTCGAGGGGGACTACTACACCCCGCCCCAGGAGCACGCCTACCTCCAGCCGGAGGCCGGCCTGGCCTACATTGACGAGGAGGGCCGAGTGACGGTCGTCGTCGCCGGGCAGTGGACGTGGGAGGACCAGCACCAGATCGCCCACGCCCTCGACCTGCCGCCGGAGCAGGTGCGGGTCATCTACCCGGCCATCGGGGGAGCCTTCGGCGGACGGGAGGACATGTCGGTGCAGATCGTGCTCGCGCTGGCGGCCTGGAAACTGCGCCGGCCTGTCAAGACGGTCTGGAGCCGGGAGGAGTCCATCATCGGCCACTGCAAGCGTCATCCGATGTGGATTCACGCCCGCTGGGGCGCGACCCGCGCCGGGAAACTGGTCGCTGCGGAAGTGCGCGTCATCGCCGACGGCGGCGCGTACTGCTACACCACCAACAAAGTCCTGGGGAACACCACCGTGACCTGCACCGGCCCCTACGAGATACCGAACGTCAAAGTGGACGTGGACGGCGTCTACACCAACAACCCGCCCGGCGGAGCCTTTCGCGGCTTCGGTGCGCCGCAGGGCATCTTCGCCGCCGAATCGCAGATGAACAAACTGGCTCATGCCCTGGGGATGGACCCGATCGCACTGCGGTTGAAAAACCTCCTCCGCGAAGGCAGCCTGACGGCGATGGGCACCCCCTTGCCCGGCGGCGTCGGCCTGGTGGACGTGACCGAACGGTGCGCCCTGGCCGCCGGATGGAAGCGGAGCGGGTCTGACTGGCACCGGCCGGCGGCGCGTGCGCCCCACACCGGCATCGGTTTCGCCGTGGCCTTCAAGAACGTCGGCTTCTCCTTCGGCTACCAGGAGAACTGCTGGGCGAAAGTCGAACTGCGGGGAGAGGCGGAGGTTGAGGAGGCGATGGTCTACAT
>JALWUZ010000337.1 GCA_027079895.1 Anaerolineae bacterium | reverse complement strand
GAGGAGAAGGCGCGGGCAATATCGCCGCCCGGAGTACTGTCCCCTAAGTCCTTCCTAGTGCTCCGGAAGGGCATCTGTTCCGACTACGCCGTGTTCACAGCCGCGGCGCTGGAGGCGCTCAACGTGTCCCCGGTCTTCCTGGTACTCTACCACAACAGGAACCCCAGGCTGAGCCACGCGGTCGCCGGGGTAGCGGTTAACGGCACCATAGTGGTACTCGACCTCACCATCCCCTACGCCCTTGGCCAGAGCCTCGGGATGCACTCCAAGGGCCTCGTCTCCCTAGAGGTCATAGAGTACCGCCGAATAGGGAGCGGCTTCGAGATACGCGCCGCGGGGTTCCTGCCCGGCGAGCTACGCTAGCACAGCGAGGTCAGCGGGGCCACGTAGTGCCACCCAGCCTCCAGCGAGCCACGCAGAGGACACGCATCGCTTCTTCCTTGCCGCTGTCACGCTGTCTATGATCTCGGCTCTCATCCTACTAAGCCGTGGTGTCTAAGAGCCTCTACGTACTTCGGATACTTCTCGTCTGTTTCTCCTAGTAGGTCGCTGTATCTTCTCTCGCTTACTCTGAGCTCCCCGAACCTGCTCTGGGCGAAAGCTGCTGCCTCGTAGCCCATTGTCTTCCTCATAAGCTGCCAAGCTATCTTCCTGAGGTACTTTGGCCTTACTAGGCCGTGTCTCTTAGCGTACCGTGTGACCAGTTCGCGTCTGAGCTGCTTGCCTAGGAGCCCCGTCTCTCTTAGCAGCTCTAGTGTCTCCTTTGCGAGGTATAGCCATTCGCAGGGCTTGTTCCCCTCCCTTAGGCCTAGGTAGTAGCGGCAGAACCCCTGCTCGGGGCAGACTAGCCTAGGGGTGAACCCGTAGCCAGGGATCTCGACCTGCTCCTCTGGCTGCCACACAGCTAGCATCCTGAGAGCATGCTCCAGCCTTGCACCACTCTCCAGCATTAGGCGGTAGAGCGCATAGTAGCCCCGGTGGTGCTGCCTGAGGTACTCTAGGGTCTTCCTCAGCTCCTCTAGGTTGACGGGGTAGACCCTCACGTCTAGCTTGTAGGAGCGGCTGGGCACCACCTCTAGTACCCAGGCCATGGTCTCTCCGCTTATCCTTCTCTTGTGGTAGAGGTAGCGCACATAGTGGCGGAAAATGTTTCTTAGCCAGCCGTTCCTGTGCCTAGCGATTTGCTCTACTAGTTCCTCACTGAGCTCCTTGCCTTCTAGCTCGCGCTTGAAGAGGTTCCTGTACTTCCTTAGCTGCTCCTCCGTTAGCACTTTGCGCCTCTTCTTCCTCTCCCTCAGGTAGTGCTCGAAGTCCTCGCTCCACTCCAGCCTAACACCCGCCAGCGATATACCCAACATCTTCTTGAGGTCCTCTCTGAACTCCTGCACCACAAAGCGGAGCAGCGCCTGCTTCAAGTACTCATCGTTCTTAGCGAGCGCCGAGACCTCTAGGGCTAGCCCATAGTCTATGCCGCCGTCCTCGCCTAGTATGCCCAGAGCCCTAAGCCTATCAGAGGCAGCAACCAGGCTCTCGAACTCACTCCTAGAGACAAGCCCCGAGGAGAAGAGTCTGAGGAAGCGCTCGTCTGGTACCTCTAGCCTCTTGTTCAGGTAGCGGTTGAGAGTATACCTACTAAC
>JALWUZ010000336.1 GCA_027079895.1 Anaerolineae bacterium | reverse complement strand
CTTGAGCAACCGCCGCTGCCGTTCCTCCGGCAGATTCTCGTCCGGCGTCACCCCCACCCACGAGCCCAGCCAGGGGAGAAAACGGGCCGGCGTCAGGTCGGGGTCGAAGTAGGCCGCTATGCTGGAGATTTGGGCCTCGATCGGCGCCCAGAAACTCTCGAAGAGCATCAGGAAGCGGCCCATAAAGTCGTCCGCCTCATAAATCTCCGGCAGATAGCGCAGATACCGCCCTTTGGCCTCCACGACGACGGTCACGCCCTCCGCGGCCAGGACGCGCTCCCCGCTCGACAAGACCGCCCGGCTTCTCGGCGACCACTCCCGACCCGGCGTCGCCACCACCGTTTGCGTCTGGAACTCGTATCGCGCCCCCGGTGTCAACCGCTCCCCCAGACGCCACACCACGACGTACCCCCGACCGTCCGCCTCCACCTCCGGCGCCAGTCCCGGCCGGGAGGACGGCCCCTGATACCCCTCCGGCCGCAACCCCTCCGGCAGATACACGCGCAGCACCACATCCGGGAGCCGCTCACCCACCTCGACGCGGGTAAAGTAGGTGAGCGTCTCGCCGGGGTAGCGACGGTAGAAATCGGCCACGTGCGCAATCCTGTTCATCACCGTCACTCCTGCCAATCCGGGCTCACCATCACCACCTCGTGCGGCAGCGAACACAATAGCACATCGTCCTCCACCCGCACCATCTTCCCATCGACCATCGTCACCTCCGCCGACGTTCCCGGCTCCCCCTCCTGCGCCGGGACGACGGGCCGCACGCCCACCGCCACATCCAACACGTGCTTGACCCCCGGCACCCGCTGAATCAGCGACGGTATCTCCGCCAGGTACAGGTGGCGTCCGAACGGCCACCCCGACCACTCCGGCGGCAACAGATCGCCCCCATCGTCCAGCCTCAGCGGACTGATGAAACTGCGCAACGCCGCCCGCACCCGCTCCCGCACCGCCTCCGGGTTGCTGTATTCAGAAGGCACCACCTCCGCCCGCACCCTGACCCCCACATAGCGCGGCTCTCGGACGTGCAGGACGGTAGTCAGCAGCCGGTACCGATCCAGATACCGCTCCACCGTCTGCGCCAACGCGCCGTCCACGTGCAGCCCGCGCAGATCGTCCACCAGCAGCGAGTCGGCGGCGGCCGGCACCAGCAGAATCTCGACCGTGCCGGGCGGCAGCCGCTCATCGCCGGCGCGGGGGGCACGGCAGCGGACACGGGCCACGGCGCGGGTCGCCTGCAACGCCAACTGCTCGTAATCCTCGGCCGTCACGGCCCGCGACTGCACCCGCAACTCCCGACGGGCGCGGGCCTTCACCTCCTCCAGACTCTCCGCGTCCCGCCCGCCGGTGGCCCGCCGCAGATTCGCCACCCGCGAGACGTAGGCCAGCGCGGTCGTGAGCACCTGCAAACTCTCGGCGGGCACGTTCCCCTGCACGCCGCCCCCGTACCGGTAACGGCTGAAGCGGATGGCGCGTCCCGCCTCCGGCACCCGTCCGTACTGCCGCACCGTCCCGTCGGGTTGGCGCACCGCCGGCCCGAAAGAGACCTCCCCCGTCGCCGTGTCCACCGTGAAATGCCGGTCGTACCGGTCGGAGCGGGAGAAATCCTCCACCCACTCCCAGGGAACGAAGA
>JALWUZ010000335.1 GCA_027079895.1 Anaerolineae bacterium | reverse complement strand
GGCGAGTTCCGGCTGCTGGACGATTTCCAGCAGGCTGTATTTCTCGCGGATGGCGCGGTATTCCGCCATGTAACGTCCGGCTTGGCGCATGAACCAGACTGGCGTCACATCCACCGGCTGGCGGCGGCAGGCGTTTAAGAAGCGGGAGGTCGTGCTATAATTTGTTTGCATCTGGAGGTTGTTCCTATGAGTAAAAAATCCGCAGAGATTGAAGCCCAAGTGCTTGAGGAAATACGGGGCGTTCCTGTAGAGTACTGGTCTAATCTGCTCCAATTGGTGCGTTTGTTTCGCGAAACGGTGACATTGAGCCAGGCGGATGAATCTTTCCGAAAGGGGTGGCAGGAAGCCCTGAGCGGGGAGACGAGAGACGTCTCCGATTTGTGGAGCGGGATTGATGCCGAATGAGAAACGCTCGGTTGAATATACGCCGGAGTTCAAACGTAACTTGAGGTTGTTGGCGCGCCGCTATCGGCATATTCGCTCCGACCTCTCGCCCGTGATAGAGGCGTTGCACAGAGGCGAGACTCCGGGGACACAGGTCCCGGACACAACGTACACGGTTTTTAAGGTGCGAGCAAAGAACACGGACGCTCGTAAAGGGAAAAGCGGGGGATACCGCATCATTTACTTCCTTCCAATGCCGCAAAAGGCGATTCTGGTCACCGTTTATTCCAAGTCAGACCAATCGGATATTTCATCGGCGAGAATACGACAAATCATTTCGGAAAGCGAAGCGTAGACTCTCATTTAAGGTATCTTGTATTCGCCGCGGCGAATCGCTTCGTCCACCAGAATACAGGCGGGGTCGGACGCCATATAATTTCCCGTCAAGCCATACGCCCGTCCGCGCTGACCGCCGCATACGTCGCGGTATGGACAGGTGCGGCAGGGACCTTCCAGTTTTTCGTAGTTTCGCAAATCCTTGAAAAGCGGATGGTCGCGGTAAATCTCCACCACGTCATCGGTGCGGACGTTGCCCGCCGTAATCGGCAAAAAGCCCGAAGGCTGGATTTCGCCCAGATGCGAGATGAACAGGAAGCCGTTGCCATCGTTGACGCCTTTGCGCGGACGGTTCAGCCCGTCGGCGTATTGGAATCCTGCGCCCTGAAAAGAAACTTCCTTTGCGCCGGTTTCGGCTCTCTTGCGCTCAATCGCCACGCGGCGGTACATCGGCGCGGCGGTGCCTTTGATGTCGAAGGGCGCGGTTTTGGACAGGTCATACAGCCAGTTGAAGACGCGTTCATGCTCCTCCGCCGAGATAATCCAGTCTGCCTGCGCGCGCCCCGTCGGAACGAGGAAGAACACCGACCATTGCACGGCGTCCACTTCTTCGATGAAAGGCACCATCTCGTCCAGAATGTCCACGTTGAAGCGCGTCACTGTGGTATTGACCTGCACGCTCAACCCGACTTCGTGGGCGTTGTGCAGGATGTTCATCGTGCGCTGCCACGAACCTGCCACGCCGCGGAAGTCGTCATGGACGGCGGGGCGCGGCGCATCCAGCGACAGGGCGATGCGGCGGATGCCGGCTTCTTTGGCTTTCGTCAACCGCTCGACGGTTGGCAGCGCGGTAGCGGTCGGCGTGAGGGAGCAGCGCAATCCTTTTTCGGTGGCGTAGGCAATCAGGTCGAAGAGGTCG
>JALWUZ010000334.1 GCA_027079895.1 Anaerolineae bacterium | reverse complement strand
GGCCTCATCCACGACCTGCGGGTTGTACAAGGAGCGCAGCCGTCGCCGTTGGCCGGGCAGAGGCTCGATGCGCACCCCCCGGCCGGCCGACTGCAAGATAAACTTCTTCGCCTCCGTCCCCGTGCCGATGTTGATGTAGGTGATCACGTTCGGCCGGTTGGAGTCCCATCCCTCGTAGAAAGTGCGGGAACCCATCAGGATGTTGATGGGCGACGTCTCCTCGTTCAGACGGCGGAAGAAACCCTCGTCCTCGTACTCCTCGATGACCTCGTACCCCTCCAGTTCCTCCCTCAACCAGGCCGCGATGTTCCCGATTTTGATGAGCGCGAACGGCTCATCTGCGCTCTTCAGTTTGAAGGCCATCTCCTTGCGGTTCGAGGGGCACAGGAGCACCTCGACCTCGCCGGGGGAGGGCGCGTTGTAGACCAGACGGAGCAACTCCTCCGGCGTGATGCCGTCGAAGAGCGCCCGGTCGGCCTCGAAACGCTCCCCCTCGAAGAGCCACTCCGGCCCCCGCTCCAACTCCTGCCACAACTCCCGCCGGGCCTGCTGCCACACCGCCCCGTCCATCCGTCCCCGGCCGATACGCTCGATCTCGCGGAAGAAGAGCACCAAATCCGGCCTCTTGTGCATTTTCCTGGGGTTCACCGTGTGTACCAGCGTGAGCATCAGGGGCCGGTGATAAAACCGCCCCGCGCCGGCGCTGGACATCTCCTGAGCGCGGCGGGCGTAGGCCAACATGAGCAACGCCTTGAGCACGACCCGCTGCTTCTCCGCGCCGGTATAATCCTCTCGCTCCCGAAAAGCGCGGTTCTCCTGCTTGAAGATGGCGATATGCTTGCCGTAGCCGGCCCGCACGAACTCCGACAGGTTGAAGTTGTAAACGGTGGTCAGGATGTCCCGCTGGTCGGTGAAAGTGGCCGAAAAGTTGAACAGGAAGCCGTTGCGGGAGAGGATGCTGTAGATATGCTGCCGCTTCGAGTCTCTCCGGTCCCCCTTGTGCGCCTCGTCCAGTAGGACGTACCACCGGCCCCGGTTCTCGTAATTGCGGAAATCCACAATGCGCTTCTTTTGCTCACTGCCCAGGTTATCGGCCCGGTAGAAGAAAACGGTGAGTTCGTAGTCGCCGACGATGGGGAGGAGGCTGTACTGCATGTCGGGATAATCCCTCAGACTGACCAGGTTGATGCGGAAATCGGTGCGGCTTCTGTTGAACTCGGTCACGTGGGCCTTGAGTTGCTCCAGCAGGTCGTCCCTGGCGGTGAGCACCAGGACGGGATGGGGCGGAATCTCCCCCCGGCGCATGAGACGCCAGAGGAGTTCGAGCAGTTTGATGAGCACCAGGCTTTTGCCGCTGCCGGTGGCCATCCAGAACCCCATCCGGTTGATGAAGTGGCGGTAGGGGAGTCGTCCTCCCTCGTCCTGATAGTACCCCTCCAGCATGGCACGCACCGCCCGCCGCTGCCTCTTCAGCGGGATGTCCAGATTCTCCTCCAGCCCGTTGTGCCGATACCACCGCCAGAGGGCCGCCTTGCGCTCCCGGTTGACTGTCAGCCCTTCCCCTTCCCGGTAATCGGCCAGGTCCTCGTAGTACTTCCACAACGCCTTGAGCGCGTACCGCAGGGCCGCCTGCTGATAACCCC
>JALWUZ010000333.1 GCA_027079895.1 Anaerolineae bacterium | reverse complement strand
AGGGGCGGTACGAAGAGGCGATGAACTACCTCGACCTGACCAAAGCCTCGTTGGAGGGGGAGCACGAGACTTTGGAGATGGCCCGCATCTACAGCGATATGGGCTGGATTGCCCGGCGGCGCGGGGAATACGAGGAGTCGCTCCGGCTGTGCGCCCAGGGGTTGGAAATAGTGCATCGCCTCCCGGAGACCCAGGACACTCGGCAGGTGCTGGCGGAATTGCAGCACACGCTGGGCACCACTTACTGGCGGATGGGGGACTACGAGCGGGCTATCGCGCACATCCAAGCCTGCATCGAGGTGCGAGAGAGCCTCGGCGACCTGTACGGGATGAGCCGCTCCTATAACAACCTGGCGGTGGTGTACGGCAGCCGGGGCGACTTCGACCTGGCGGCTCAGTACATCCGCAAGAGCCTGGAAATCGGCCAGCGGATTGGGAACGCCTACGGGACGGCGATGTGTTACGCCAACCTGGGGGTCGTGGACTACACGCTGGGCAACTACCGCCGGGCGGTGGAGCACTACGAGCGCAGTCTGGCAATCCGGCAGGAGATCGGGGACACTCAGGGCATCGCCGACCTGTACAACAATCTGGGAGAGGTGCATTACGCCCTGGGCAATCACCGCGAGGCGATCTACTATCTGCAAGAGGCCATCCGCCTGTTCACCGAGTTGGGGGACAAGGCCACGTTGGTGGAGGCCCATAAACTGCTCGCCGAGGTGGAATTGGAGTTGGGGGACATCGCTCACGCGCGGGAGCACTGCACCCGTTCCCTGGCCCTGGCACAGGAGATCGCCAATCAGGAGTACGAGGGGATTCTCCAGCGCGTGCTGGGGCTGATCTCCCGCGCCGGAGGGCAGGATGACGAAACGATCGAACATCTGCGGCGCAGCGTGGAGATTCTGGCGACGACGGGCAATCGGCTGGAACTGGGCCGCAGTTACTACGAACTGGGGCTGATGTTGAAGAAGACAGGGCGCGGCGGGCAGGCGGAGTTGGAACGGGCGGCGCAGATCTTCGACGAGTTGGGCATCGAAGGGGAGGCGGAGAAGGCGCGGGCGGCTATGGGGTGAGGTAAATCCTTGTGCCCGCCGGTCGCTGTGTTATAATGCCGCCGGTTCAAACGGTAAACCCACTTGCGCAGGAGGTCCCGTGCGACATTACACGAAGAGCCAACGGTCACGGATATTCTTTTGGTTCACCAGTTTGCTGGTGGTACTGAGTATGAGCCTGAGCCTGGTGGCGACGTTCGTCCCGACGCGCCACGTCACCCCCACGCCGGTGCCGACTTACACCCCGTTCCCGACGCGGACGCCGACGCCGATGGCCGTATCCGGCGGCCGGGACGGGGGAGCGCAACTCGTCAAGACGACGGCCCCCGGCTGCGACCAGGGCGCGTAGGCCGTCGTGTCAGTGAGAAAGGAACACCATACCAATGAGCGAGAAGCCCCTCAAAATCCTGTTTCTCGCCGCCGAGGCGGTGCCGTTCGCCAAAGTGGGAGGGCTGGCCGACGTGGCCGGCTCTCTCCCCCAGGCCATCCGGGCCCTGGGGCACGACGTGCGCCTGATGATCCCCCGCTACGGCTCCATTCGGAGCGACACGTTCGAGTTCCGCACGCTCGCCCCGCCGTTCACCGTGCCCGCCGGACGCGACCAGGAGCACGTTCATCTCCTCGGCGCCCAGATGGACGAGGTGCCGGTCTATCTCATCTGGAACGAGGTGTACCTGGCCCGCGACGGGGTGTACGGTTTCGAGGATGACCCGCAGCGGTTCGCCATTTTCGGCCGGGCCGCCCTGGCCGCGCTCCGCGTGCTGGACTGGCAGCCGGACGTGATTCACGCCAACGATTGGCACACCGGCATCGTCCCGACCTGGCTGGATACCGAGGGGCGGGAGGAGCCGTTTTACCAGGAGATGGCCGCGCTGTTCACGATTCACAACCTGGCCTACCAGGGGGTCTCCGGGCGGCTGATACTGACCTTCGCGCGGATGGAGTACGTGAAGCATTTGGAGGTGGAGCAGCCGGGGACGGTCAACTGGATGGCGCAGGGAATCGCGCACGCCGACTTGATCAACACCGTCAGCCGCCGGTACGCCCAGGAGATTCTGACGCCGGAGATGGGGATGGGGCTCGACCCGCTGCTGAACGAGCGCAAGGAGCATCTCTTCGGGGTGCTGAACGGCCTGGACTACGAGCGGTGGAATCCGGCGACGGACGCCGCCATCGCGCACCGCTTCGACGTGGACCACCTGGACGGACGCTTGATCAACAAGACGGCGTTGCAGCAGCAGGCCCGTCTCGCGGTGCGGCCCGACGCGCCGCTGGTGGGGATGGTCAGCCGCCTGGACAAGGTGAAGGGGATGGAACTCTTGGAGCCGGTGTTGGAATGGCTGTTTTCCGAAAGCGAGGCGCAGTTCATCCTCCTGGGGACCGGCGAACCGGAGTATCACGAGATGTTCGAGCGGCTCCAGGCCCGCTATCCCAGCCGCATGCGGGCCTTCCTCAAGTTCGACGCGGTGCTGGCGCGGCGAATCTACGCCGGGGCGGACTTGTTCCTGATGCCCAGCGCAATCGAGCCCTGCGGCCTGGGGCAGATGATCGCTATGCGGTACGGGTGCGTGCCGGTCGTGCGGGCGGTCGGCGGGCTGGCGGATACCGTCACCGACGACACGCTGCGCCGGGGGCGGGGGACCGGCTTCTCCTTCGACGACTTCTCGGCAGTGGCTTGTCAGGACGCGCTGCGGCGGGCGTTGGAGGCTTACAGGCAGCCGGAGCGTTGGCGTCGGATACAGCAGCGGGGTATGCGGATGGATTTCTCCTGGGACGCCTCGGCGCGGGAGTACGTGGAGTTGTATCGGAAGGCTGTGGCGGAGAGGCGGCGGAAGAGGTAGCCCCGTCCGGTCGCCCCTCCACAGGCCCGTTGCGACCGCCGGCCGACGGTCGCGGGAGCGGAAAGGGGGGCGGGTATGCGCACTCTGGCGATGATTCTGGCCGGCGGCGTCGGCAGCCGCCTGGGGGTGTTGACGCAGAAGCGCACCAAGCCGGCGGTGCCGTTCGCCGGAAAGTACCGCATCATTGATTTCACTCTCTCGAACTGCTCGAACTCAGGGATTTTCAACGTCGGCATTTGCACTCAGTACCGCCCGCGCTCGCTCAACGACCACATTCAGTCCGGCTGGCCGTGGGATTTGGATCGGGTCAACGGCGGGGTGAGGCTGTTGCAGCCTTACTTGGGCAGCATCGAGTCGGATTGGTACCGCGGCACCGCCGACGCCATCTTCCAAAACCTGGATTTCATCCTGCGGCAGAGGCCGGATGTGGTGCTCATCCTGGCCGGAGACCACGTCTACAAAATGAATTACGACGTGCTGGTCTCCTTCCACCTCGACCACGGGGCCGACTTGACCATCGCCACGCTGCGCGTCCCCCCGGCGGAGGCGCACCGCTTCGGCATTTTGGAGACCGACGCGGATTACCGGGTGGTGGGGTTCGAGGAGAAGCCGCCCCACCCCAAAGGGACGCTGGCCTCGATGGGAATCTACGCTTTCAACCCCCAGGTGCTCAGCGATGTGCTGACCGCCGATTACTCTCTCCCCGGCTCGACCCACGATTTCGGCAACGATGTCATCCCCCGGATGGTGACTTCTCACCGCGTGTACGCTTTCCCCTACAGCGGTTATTGGGTGGACGTGGGCACTATCCCGGCCTACTGGCAGGCGCATATGGACTTGCTGACGGACAAGCCCCGTCTCAACCTGCTGGACCGGGAGTGGGTCATCCATACCCGCAGCGAGGAGCGGCCTCCGGTCAACATTCGGGACGGGGCGCGGGTGGAGCGGTCGCTCATCACCGACGGGTGCGTCATCGAGGGGACGGTGGAGCACTCGGTGCTCTCGCCGGGGGTGGTGGTGCGGCCCGGCGCGGTGGTGCGGCACTCGATTGTGATGACCGACGCCGTCATCGGCCCGGAGGCAGTGGTGGATCACGCGGTGCTGGATAAGCGGGTGGTGGTCGGCGCGGGGGCGCGGATTGGCTGGGGCGCGGGCAGCGCGGACGGGATGTACGCCGGGCTGACGGTGGTCGGCAAGAATACCCGTCTCCCGGACGGGCTGCGGGTGGGGCGCGATTGTGTCATCGCCGCCGACCTGGAGGCCGATGTGTTCGGGGCGGAGGTGCCGTCCGGGACGCGGGTCCCGGCCCGGTGAGGGCGGCCGTCTACCCAGAGGCGATGCGCTTCCGAAGCCGCGTCGCCTCCAACTATCGAAGGAGTGAAGGATGAGTCTCACGACAGCGGATTACATCTCATTGGAGGAGCGGTACAACGCCCACAACTACGCGCCGCTCGACGTGGTGCTCACGCGCGGAGAGGGGGTGTGGGTGTGGGACGTGGAGGGACGCCGGTATCTCGACTGTCTTTCCGCCTATTCCGCCGTCAATCAGGGGCACTGCCACCCCCGCATCGTGGGGGCGATGGTGGAGCAGGCCCAACGGCTGGCCCTGACTTCGCGGGCGTTCCGCAACGACCAACTGCCGCTGCTGGCGCAGGAGTTGTGCGAGTTGACCGGCTTCGAGATGATGTTGCCGATGAACTCCGGCGCGGAGGCGGTGGAGACGGCTCTCAAGGCGGCCCGCAAGTGGGGGTACACCGTCAAGGGAGTCCCCGACGGCCAGGCGGAGATCATCGCCTGCACCGGCAATTTTCACGGGCGCACGATCACCATCATCACTTTCTCGCCGGAGGAGCAGTACCGCGCGGGGTTCGGGCCGTTCACGCCCGGCTTCAAGTTGATTCCCTACGGGGACGCCGACGCGCTGGAACGGGCGATCACTCCCCACACGGTCGCCTTCCTGGTCGAGCCCATCCAAGGGGAAGGGGGGATTATCGTCCCGCCGGAGAGGTATCTCAAGCGGGTGCGGGAGATCTGCACCGCGCACAACGTGCTCTTCATCGCCGACGAGATTCAGACCGGCCTGGGACGCACCGGTAAACTGCTGGCCTGCGAGCACGAGGGAGTGCGGCCCGACGTGGTCACGCTGGGGAAGGCCCTCTCCGGCGGGATGTATCCGGTCTCGGCGGTGCTGGCCGCGCGGGAGGTGCTGGGAGTCTTCGGGCCGGGGGACCACGGCTCCACGTTCGGCGGCAATCCGCTGGCCTGCGCGGTGGCGCGGGAGGCGTTGCGGGTCATCAGCGACGAGCACCTCTGCGAGCGGTCGGCCGAACTGGGGGAGTATCTCATCGCCCGGCTGCGCGAAATCGAAAGTCCTTACGTGCAGACGGTACGCGGCAAGGGGCTGTTCATCGGCATCGTCCTCAAGCCTGAGGCCGGAGGGGCACGGCGTTTCTGCGAGATGTTGCAATCTCGCGGCCTGCTGGCGAAGGAGACTCACGGGACAGTCATCCGCCTGGCCCCGCCGCTGGTCATCACCAAAGAGGAACTGGACTGGGCGGTGGAGCAGATCGCCGCGGTGTTGGCGTAGGTGAGGCCACTCCCCCGCCCTGGGGCGTGTGGGCGTGTCTCCCCACACACCGGTCGTAGTCGTGACATCCCGTCTCTGGCCTGGAAGCGCACGTCCATCGCCCCGGATGGGCGAGCGTTGACCGCCTGGGGCGGGATGTCGTGTGTGTCGCGCGGGCGGGAGTGGAGCGGGTTTGGGAGGAGCGATGAAGCGTTATCTCATCAATGTCGGCGGGGAGCGGTTCTCCGTCGAGGTGCTGGACGACCCGCGCCAAAGTCCGGTGCGGGTGCGGGTGGACGGGGAGGTCTTCACCGTGACGGTGGAGGAAGAGGCGGCGGTGGAGGAGGCGGAGCCGCGGTCAACCGCACCGCCGGCCGCCGCCGGGACGGTGACGGCCCCGCTGCCGGGGGTGGTCAAGACGGTCGTCGTGCGCCCCGGCCAGAC
>JALWUZ010000332.1 GCA_027079895.1 Anaerolineae bacterium | reverse complement strand
TCACTGTCACAGTGATGACCGCGCTCCCGCCGAAAGGCGCCAGCGTGACGCTCGTCGGCTCGACGGCAACGGCGAACCCGTCGGACGCCCGCGCGGTCAAGGCGAAGGTCTGGGAGGCGTTGCTCACGTTGGTCAGGGTATGAGTGTAGACCGCGCTCTGCCCCGGCAAGGCCGTGCCCTCCCGGTCGGGCGCGAGAGTGGGGGCCGCGTTGTCAAGGTGCTGCTGATGACGGTCAGGAGCGAGTTGGTGCCGGAAATCCACAGCCCCACGTCCTGCGACTTGGTGCCGATGCCGGTGAAGAGCGTATCGCTGACCACAACGTGGCTGTTGTCGGCGTAGAGGCCGTAGTCGGGGTTGTTGTTATCGTAGTCTCGCTCGTCCCGCGCGCAGGTGGCCCGTGCCGCCGTCGAAGACCAGCCCGGCCCATTCGTTGGGCCCGCTGTCGGTTTCCGACGTGAAGGTGATGGGTTGGGTCGTCGTCCCCAGGGCCTGTAGGTGGCCTTGAACTTGCAACTCAACGCCGCCTCGCCCCTGCACCACTACCCCGGCCTGGATGGTCAGCGTGACGCCGGGGTCAACGATGACGTCGCCGGTGAGGACGTAGGGGCTGTTGGCGAGTGTCCACGTCGTGTCGGCGGAGATGTGCCCGCTGACGTCGGTGGACAGGGGAGAAGCGTCTACAGCGCGGCTTGCCAGTATGGTCAGTGCAACGACGGTGAGCAGCACACCGGACAGCAACGCCCAGACAGCACGTAGTTTTCTGGTCAATTGCCTCCTACTCTTATCTGACATCGCTCGCCAGCCACCCCTCAGGCTCTCGTCCGGTGATTCGAGCCGAATCGGTGCGGGACGGGCTAGTTGTGGCGGATGTGCCTCAGGTCACGCCACGATGGAATCAAGATGAGAACGTAGTCTCGAAGTCGCTCTACCCGATTACGGCCTTAACGATAGCATTTCGCTCACCTCCTCTCTATGTTCCGAAGCGCAGCAATGCCCTAGCAGCGGCAGAAAGAGCCCTCTTACGGCCCCCGCCAGGCGTAGTGCATCCCTCCCGCGAAATAGGTGAAGTGGGGATTGTCGTCTGCGTCCAGGACCATCGAGTTGTAGGCGCCCGGGACGACCTCTTCGATCTGCCATTGCGCCCCGTCCCAGCAGGCCAGTTTGACTATGCTCCAGTTCGAGTAGCCGATACAGGGCCGGCCGGCGCTGTCGAATGCCAAAGATGTGTCGTAGCTGCGATCGTTATCCACAGTCTCGATCTGCCAGGCCGCCCCATCCCAGGAGGCATAGCGCAGTTCCTGGCAATAGTCGCCCGGTTTCCAGCAGTAACTGATGTGGGGGTTGCCGGCGCCGTCCAGGGCGAGAGCCGGAGCCAAGCCGGTGTCTACCGTCTGCACGTGCCAGCCGCCGCCGTCCCGATAAGCGTACTTGAGCACCTGGTTGGTCGAATCCCGATAGGCCAGGTAGAGAGTGCCCGCGCCGTCCATCGCCAGCCCGAAGCGGCCTACGCTGAGTGCGGGCGCGTCGTCCACCGTCTCGGTCCGCCAGGCGGAGCCGTCCCACCAGGTGTGGGCGATGCCATCCCAGGTCCCGTGGATGATGTGCGGCCGGCCGGCCCCGTCCAGGAGCAGCGCCGCCGCCTCCGAGGTGACCGAACCGGATGTTTCCAGCACCTTTTCGCTCTGCCAGGCCGAACCGTCCCAGTGGGTATACCACAGTTCCTTCCAGTAGTTGTAGGCCACGTGAGGGTAATCGTTCCCATCCAGAGCCAGCCCGGCATAGTTGGGCACATGCCAGGTGCTCTCTTTCAGGGGCTGGGTCTGCCAGGCGTCCCCATCCCAGACGGCGTAACGGAGTTCCTGCCGGTCATAGTCCACATAAACCACGTGAGGGTTCCCGGCAGAATCCAGCACGAGAGTGTTGTACAGACCGGGAGTCCCTCCCTGGGCGACGGTTTCCCGCTGCCAGGTGCCGCCCTGCCGATAGGCGTAACGCAGATCGCCGCTTTCGAGCAGGTAAATGAGGTGTGGTCGCCCGTCGCCGTCTATGGCGAGGGCCGATTTGTCGTGATAGTCCAGCGATGACTCCTGCCCCAGGGCTTCTACCTGCCAGGATCCGTTCCGGTGGACGTGGTGCATGTTGTAGTCCTTGTAGGAGTAGTACCCAATGTGCGGGGTGTCGCTCCCATCCAGCGCCAGCGAGATGGCGATGAAGGGATAGTCCGAAGTGGCCGCGATCTCTCTTTGCCACTGAGCGCCGTCCCGGCAGGCGTAACGGAGGCGGTAGCCGGAATCGTTGACAAAGACTCCGTAGGCCACGCAGGGGATGTCGGTGCTGTTCAGGGTCAGGGCATTGTCGCCGATGTAATCGGAGGTATCCACCGTCTCTGTTACCCAGTCGCCGCCGCTCAGATAAGCGTGGTAGAGATAGTCCGGCTCGCCGGAGTAAGAGACGCTGTAGCCGATGTGGGGTTGGTCGCCGTCGTCCAGGGCCAGGGTCAGGTCGTGGGAACTGGGGGTGTTGATGTTGGCGATGTCGCTCTTTTGCCAGGCCGTACCATCCCACCAGGCGTAACGGATGATGTACTCACTGATCCAGATGGGGACCCGGTAGGCGATGTGAGGGTAGCCGTTACTGTCCAGGGCGATGTAGGTGTCCCAGCCCCCATCTGTGTCCACGGTTTCCGTGATCCAGGTCGTGCCGTCCCAGTAGGCGTACATGAGGTCGTCGGTACTGTCGTCGTTGTAACTGATGTGGGGATAGCCGTTCCTGTCCAGGGCGATGGCGGCATGCTCGCCCACCTGTGCCCCCTCGTCCACCGCCTCGCTGTGCCAGCCGGATTCGTCGCGCCAGGCGTGGTAGAGCGTGTCGCCGCCGTAGGCGACGTGGGGCTGGCCGGCGCTGTCCAGGGCCAGGCAGCCCTGGGTGATGGCCTCGACTATTGGTTTGCAGTCTATACACGTGCTGTGCCAGGTGGGCGGCGGCCAGTTGCGCATCACCAGCGGCAGGTAGATTTTGATCTTTTTCAGCGTGATGGTGTGGGTTTGGACGGCACTCCCCCCGCAGTTGGCGGCGGTGACGGTGATGATTTTGGCTCCCACGCTCGTCCAGAGGTAGGAAATGGCGTGACTCAGGCTGGAAGCAGTCGTCACTACTGGGCTCTGCTCCGTGGCCTGCCAGGTGTAAGTGACAGGCAGGACTGCGGTCGTCGTGGGTGGGGCGATGGCGGCAGTGAAGGTGTACAGGTGGCCGACGATGCCGCTGACGGGCCCGGTGACGCTCACGCCGGAAATGGGCGTGCAGGTGAGGGGCGCACTGACCGCTGTTACGCCGGATGGGACGGCGGCGGGCTGGGCCTGAGTCGGCGGGGACATAGTGGCGCCCAAGAGCCACAGCAGGGCCAGTGCCATCCCCAGTGCCAGTGCGAGTGAAACGGGTATGTGTCTGGTCTTCATCGTTCACCTCCTGAGTGTCATTCTCGCGCCAGACGGCGCAGTTTTTCCGTCGGGCGCAGGTTGAGCGAGTAGAACCAGGGCGCGATGAGCCGCTCGAGCCACAGGGGCGGGATGCCCTCTTTGTTGCGGATGAGGGCGGCCAGGGCCTCGTCGTAGCCGGGCAGATGCCCCAAGTCCTCGGTAATCCAGGGGAGGAGGAGCACCAGGTCACTCCGACCGTCCCAGTCAATCGTCGGAATCTGCTCCTCGGTGAGCAGCCCGGCCCGCAGCATTCCCTCGTAGAGGGGGCGGTCGAGCAGGGCCTCGCAGGAGACCCAGCGGCCATCCAGATGACACTCGGCCCAGAAGTGGGAGGCGGTGGGCGGCATCTGCCGGTAAATGGATTCGAGGATGAGGCCGTGGAGCACCTCGGTTTTGGCCCGCACCCAGCGATAACGGGCGGGAACGCCGACGGCCCGCAACAGGGCTACTTGGGCGTTGGTCTTGGTGCCGCATTCGCCATAGCCTCGCTTCAGGGTCTGTGAGGCTTTGGAGCGCGTGAAGGCCAGGCTGAAGCGGACGTGGTCGCGCACGTACTCGAAGACGCGCACCGCTTTCTCGGTGGGGCTGTCCGCTCCCTGGGCGATCTCTGCCGCCAGGTCACGCACCAGGGGAGCGTCGCAGTCGCACAACGGCGTGGCGGCCAGGTATGGTTGTAAAGTGTCAGTCGCGGGTTTCATGATTCACTCCTTTCGAGCGACAGGAGGAATGCCGCAGGGCAACCCCGACGACGCGCTGTATTCGGAGGCCTTTAGGTTGGATGAGGTCGGTGAGCAGAGCGAGTGATGGAGGCAGCGCGGAGCGGGTTCAAGCGGTGCGGTACAGAGCGGCGGCTAGATGGGTCGGGAACCAGCGTGAGATGGGCGTGGGGAAGTCAGGGCAGGCGGGGGACAAAGCAGTCAGCAAGGTCGTCTTGCCATGACCGGCGGAGGTGGGGTAGCAGTGCAAGATGGCCGCTTATGTCTCTTCCCACACCAACCGGTCGAAGCCTAACGAGACGACGGCGTAGGTGTGCAGCCGCAGAACATCGTCGTACTTGGCCTCTAGCAGCGGGCGGTACTTCCCCAACTGCGTCCGTGCCTGGGCCAGTTTCTCCTCCACCGGCGGGAGGGAGCGCAACGTGTCGCGGCTCATCCCGCGTACCTCTTCTCCGGTTAGCCCCAACTCGTCCAGGGACAGGTACTTGAACTCGATCAGGATGTCCAGCACCTCGAAGCGGCGCATATCGGGCCGGATGATCATCACCAGGTCGGCATATCTGCGCCCAATCTCCGGCTCCGAGTCCATGATGTACAGGATGTCGTTGAACAACAGGCTCAGGAAGGCCGTCTTGACCGTCAACTCATTCGCCCAGCGGTAGTCCCGATTGCTGAAAACCGGGAAGTACTTCTCCTCCACGAACTCACACAAAGGGCCGATGTCGCCGGTGGTGTAGAGCACCTCCGCCACCGCCTCCACGTCGTCCCGCGTCACGTCGGGCAGCAACATCTCCCGCATCTGGTCGGCGTACAGTCCCCGCACCACCAGGTTCGGTATCCGCAAGGTATACCGCCCCGACGGGGTGCGCCCTCCCAGCGTCAGCACCCCCAGGTAGTACAACAATGAGGCCGCGAACGACATATCCTTCTTGGCGAGCAACATCCGTTTCACCCCGAACCGTTGCGACAACCGGCGCACGCTGACCGTTGCTTCTTCTCCCAGGGCGTCTACGATCAGTTGTTTCCCGTGCGGCAACCTGGAGGCGTATTCCAGTTTGTTCCGGTCCATCTCCAAATTCGAGTCCAGCATCTCCTCCGGGGCGGCGCATTCCTCCTGGAAATAGTCCAGGAAGTAGAGTACCAGAGTGGGGTTGTAGACCGCCTCCTGGGCGGTGTAGTGGAAGCGATAGCCGTTGTAGAAGGTGCGTATCAACTCCATAGCCTGCGTACCTTCTTCGGGGGGATAGCCGCACTCGCGCACCACTTGTTGCACTGTTGCCTCCACTTCCTCCTCCGTGAAGCCGCACAGGTTGTTGAATGGACGGCGCAGGAAGATGTCTTTGGCGATATTGAAGCCGGAGGTGACATCGCTCATCACGACGGGGGAGACGCCGGTGATGAAGATGCGGTCAATGCCCAGGCCGCTTGCCCCGTCCTTGACTGCCTTGAGCACCGTCTTCAGCACCCCTTCGCCGCGCACGAGGGCCTCGTACCGTTCCGTGCTGGCGGTCATCACCTCGTTGGCGAAGTTGTCGTACTCGTCTATCAGCAGGTAGAGGCGGTAAGGGGAGTGGCGCACTGCCGTCAGCACGGACTGGAGCGACCGCAGAGCGTCGGCCTCGTGCAGCACCATCTCGTGTTCCAACATGGGTTGATAGTTGACGATGAACCCCTCTATGCAGCCGTTGATGTGATTGAACAATGACTGTTTG
>JALWUZ010000331.1 GCA_027079895.1 Anaerolineae bacterium | reverse complement strand
TTTCTGGGGAGTCCCGCCCTGCCCGAGGAAGTGGATGCCGCGCACCTAGAAGCAGAGCTGGCACGCACCCGGGTCTTGCCCTTCGGGCGTGCCCGGGTGGAGGCCGCCCTCCGAAACGGGGGAGCAGCCCTGGACGCCCGCGATCGCGTCGACGTCGTCCAGGCCGCGGCGCGCTGGATCGCTGCCTATGCGCCTTCGGAAGCGGGACGGGCCGCGAGCCTCCTGGTGCCCTACAAACGCTGAGGGGCCCCGGCACAGGGTGCGATCCCCTTCTCCGACCGATGCAGACCGACCAGAGGCATCGGACTGCCTCGAAGTGGGAAGGGTTCAGTGGGCTAGGGCGGGAGGTCGACGAGAGATCGGCCCCATCTCCCTAGCCCACCATGCCCACTCATCGTTTCGCACTCGGCGTTCTTCTCCTCCCTTTGCTCCTAGCCGCCTGCGGCGGCGGTGGTGGTGGGGGCTCCGCTCCCCGGATCTCCGCACCGGCAGCCGGCGCCTTCTGGAGCGGCCAAAGAGAGATTCGCTGGACTCCCCTCGATCAGGGCAAGAAGGTCGTCATAGAGGTCTCTAGCGGCGGTCCCTGGACGGCGATCAGCGGCCAGACCGAGGACGACGGGCGCTTTCGGTGGGACACACAGTCGGTGTCGGACGCGGGCAACTACCGCGTCCGGGTGCGCTCCGATGCCGGGGTCATCGTCAGCGGGGTCTTCACCGTCGACAACACGGCACCTGTGGTGACCCTCTCGAGTCCGACGGGTGGTGAGCTGTGGGGTGGCTACAGGGATGTCACCTGGAGCACGACCGAAGCCAACCCCGACTATGTCGACATCATGGCGTCGGAGGATGGCGGCGTGACCTACAGCCAAGTGGTCAGCGTTGCGACACCCGATGACGGTCTCGAATCTTGGGATACCTCCACTCTGCCTGACGGAGCGGCCTACCGAGTACAACTCGTGGCTACGGACAAGGCCGGTAACACGAGTGTGCCGGCGACATCCACGGCAGACTTCACCCTGGACAACACCGCCCCCGTCGTGACCCTGACCGCACCGGTTGGTGGAGAAGCTTGGGACCTGGAGCGCTCGATTACCTGGACTACGACCGACCTGCACCCAGGGACCGTCGAGTTGCGCCTCTCGATCGATGGGGGTGGGAGCTTCGATCAGCTCATCACCCAGGACACCCCCGATACGGGAAGCTTTGCCTGGCAGACGGGCTATGCGCCCGATGGAACCCAGATGCGCGTTCAGGTGCAAGCCATGGATGGAGCGGGCAATGTCTCCGCTCCGGACAGCTCAGCCACCGATTTCACGATCACGAACCTGCGCCTCATCGCTCCCCTGCACTACCTGGACGTGAATGGCAATGCGACCATCGATGCAGGTGACGAGCTCTACCTCTTGTTCGACAAGGACATCGTGGTCAACGGCGCCGGCAGCAATGACCTCTCCTTGCCGGTCGTCGGAGATGGTTTTGGTAGTGGTGCGGTCCTGGCACAGGGGCCCGAGTTGCATTCCCTCGTCGTCACCTTGGGGACCAGTCCCACCCTGCGCACGCGCGGCCAGTTTGACCCGGCCGAATTGAGCAGCGGAAGACCCGGAGCCGTCGACATCGCCACGGCGATGACGCCCGATGCGATCGA
>JALWUZ010000330.1 GCA_027079895.1 Anaerolineae bacterium | reverse complement strand
CCCGTTCTTTATCGGTCAAATCGACAACATAGATCTTGTTTGCCATTGTTCCCCTCCTGATTCACGTACCGCTCCTGATATTACCCCAGAAAGGGAACTTGGCAAAATCAGTTTGACAAGGTACTAGGGTAGACGAGGGCAATGCCCTCGTCTACCCCCTTCAGCGTGGGAACACCAGGAAGACGCTCCGCGTCAGGAACCGGTGGCGGCGGACTTATCCGTCGCCGACGAACGGGCGATATGCCCGGAACGCAAACCGGCCACCGCCGGTCGGTCACTTGGCAAACAGGCAGCCCCTGTCTCTCAACGTGCCAAGAACCTCCGTCCGGTGACCGGACACCAACCAACCCACCGCTCCGCTACGAAGCCCGCTCGAAGCCCTAATCGGCCATCTCTCAACGGGCAACCACCTTATGCACGCAATTCGCGCCCGCGTTCGCGAGCCGCTTCGTCAGCTCAGCAAGGCTCTCACCGTTCCCACAAACTTCTCCGCCGCCTCTAACGCATGTTCAACTTCTTGCCGGGATACATGGGCAATGCCTCCATAGTCACCTACACCGCGCACTTCAAAAAGCCAATTCAGCGCCTTGCCGTGTTCTTTGGCCAATTTGCCCGTCTTGACAAAATACCGATGAATAGCAGCGATAACACCACTGTGCTTGCTGAACTCCATACCCTCCCGCAACAACAGCGCGCTCGCAGCGTAGAACGCCGCATAGTAGGCTCGCGAAGCCGCGAAGTCATAGAAATCACCGGTGGCTAACTCTCGCGCCGCTTGAAGAGACCGCTCAGCGCGATCCAAGTAGGCAGATATTTCGTCCTCAAATCGCTCGGTCACACCTCTATCCCTTCTCGTTTGACAATCCGATAGAGCCGGATGACCCCGCGCTCAAAGTCGTCCCAAGGCGCAGGCTTGGCCGAAATCAGTCGCTCACTCTCCAACTGAACGGGATATAACAACTCAATAATCTTGCGCAATTCTCGGAAGTAGTCAAAGGGCGGGCTGAGCAAGACCAGTAAGTCAATGTCGCTATCCAGACCGGCCTGGTTGCGTGCCATAGACCCGTACAGTATCAGCCTCTTGAACCGAGAACGGTAACTCCGTTCAAGGATTACCTTGCATTGCCTGAGCACTTCCAAGTCCGTCATCACGGCTCTCTCTTACATTGCCATATGGCGGCCCAACGTGCGTTGCGTTGACTAACAGCCTACCTCTCGCCACCCCTCAAAAAGAGGCTCTCATCATTATATCCCAGGCAGAAAAAAGGGCAAACTGAGCCTGATGCCCAAACCCAGGCGGTGGATTTATCCGTCGCCGATGAACAGGCGACACGCGGATTGCCCCACCGCTCCCAGGCAGAGCGTGGGAGCGAGGACGCTGGTCGCCCCCTACTCTCGTTACCCACGCTCTGGCGTGGGAACGCCGAGGAGACGCTCCGCGTCGGGAACCGGTGGCAGCGAATGAATCCGCCGCCCGGGTAGGAGCCCAAACCCAGGCGGCGGATTTATCCGTCGCCGATGAACAGGCTTGGGAGGGGCGACACGCTGGTCGCCCCCTACTCTCGTTACCCACGCTCCGGCGTGGGAACGCCGGGGAGACGCTCCGCGTCAGGGGTGATGGCAACGGATGAATCCACTGCCTGGGCA
>JALWUZ010000329.1 GCA_027079895.1 Anaerolineae bacterium | reverse complement strand
CCATCAGCGCGGACGGGACGCGGGCGGCCTACGTCGCCGTCGTCGGGGCGGGGGAGCGGCGGCTGCACCTGTACGACCTGGTGGACAAGGGGGAGGTGGACACGCAGGCCGGCGACCGGGTCGCCTACCCGGCCTTCAACACCGACGGGACGACGGTCGCCTTCATCTCCGACGGCGATGTCCTGCTGCGGGAGTACCCGCTGGCCGACCTCAGGCTCAGCAAGCGGGCGGACAAGTCGGAGGTGCAGGTCGGCGACCAACTGCTCTACACGCTGCGCATCACCAACACCGGCCCCAGCGCGGCGCACAGTCTGTTGGTGACGGATTACCTGCCCCCAGGAGTGACGGCCAGCCTGCCGATGACGCTGTCGGATTACACCGACGACGACAACGACGGGGAGGGGTTCGGCGGAGGGACGAACTACGGCACCGTTTGGGACGACGGCGACAACTGGCTGACTATGAACGCCTCCGGCAACCCCTTCGCGCTGCCGGACAACGGCGGCGACGTTGACTCCTGGCTCGACATGTCCGGCAACGTCCTGCTGCTCCACCTGGACGAACCCGGTGGGAGCACGACGTTCGCCGACACCTCTTCGAGGGGCAACGATGGGGTCTGTTACTCGTCCACCTGTCCCCAGGCGAGCGACGGGAAGTTGGGCGGCGGGATGGAGTTCGACGGGGGCGACGATTACATCGCGGTGAGCGATGACAGTTCGCTGGATTTGAACGCCTTCACCATCGGGGTGTGGGTCCGCCCGACGGGGGAAGCGCCCGACTACCAGGTGTTGGTGAACAAGGAGAGCGATAGTGGATACCGCAATTACGACCTCTCGATCGAGCGGAACAGTATGCGGGTGCGTTATTCTGTCTACCCCCAAGCCCCCCTGGGTGGGTGCTACTCGTTAGAAGAGTTCAGCGCGGGCCGGTTGATCCTCAATCAATGGAATCAGGTGGTGATGACTTTCGATGGGATGCACTTGCGGTTGTACCTCAACGGTCGCCCGGATAGTGCTGTGGGTATTGTCTATGGTGGCAATCTGTGTGTGAACACCGGAGCGGTGCTGGTCGGCGGCGGGCGTTACGCCACGCTCAAAGGCCGTCTGGATGAGGTCTTCATCCTCAACCGCCCCCTGAACGACCAGGAGGTGCTCGCCATCTATCAGCGGCAGGCGCCGACCTACGGGGCCTACTTCGACTCCCGCGTGATGGGGAAGACGAACGGGGTAGGGGCGTGGTCGCTGCTGTCGTGGCTGCCCAATCGCCCGACGGGGAAGGAGTTGCCGAACTTCGGCGGCGTGGAGACGGGGTATCCGGCGGACGGGCTCAACATGTCCGGCAACGTCCTCCTGTGGCACCTGGATGAGAGCAGCAGCCAGTCTCGAATGTTCTGGGACGGTTCCGGCCAGGGGAACGACGGCACGTGTCCCGACGACAACCGTTGTCCGCAGGCCGGGAGCGACGGGCGGCTGGCGACGGCGGTGTGCTTCGACGGCGACGACGATTACATCATCGTCAACCCGGTCGAGGAGTTTCCGGCCAACGAGATCACCGCTATGTTCTGGGTGCGTGACGAGGAGGTGAAGGAGATGGCCCCGTACATCTCCTACGCCACTGTCGCTCACAACAATGAGTTCCTGGTCTTCGGCAAGGCGGATTACAACGGCGACCTGGTCGTCGTCATCGGGGGGAGCAATGGGCGCAGTGGCGATACCGGGGTCAACGTCTCCGATGGGGCGTGGCATCACGTCGCCGTGACCTGGCGCAGTTTCGACGGGCGGCTGGAGGTCTACAAGGACGGTCAACTGGCGGATACCAGGACGTTGCGAAAGGGGTACTCGCTGGTCGGCGGCGGGGCGGTGGTGCTGGGACAGGATCAAGACCAGGTCGGCGGCGGGTTCGACAGCGGGCAGGCGTTGAGGGGAAGCCTGGACGAGGTCGCCATCTTCAACCGCGTGTTGAGCGCGGACGAGGTGCGGGCGGCCTATCTGCGGGGAGCGTTGCAAATGCAGTTCCAGGTGCGCACCTGCGACGGAAGCGATTGCCCGGCCTACGCCTTCCAGGGGCCGGGCGGCCGGGCGACTTACTACTCCGACGAGTCGGGGGATAGCCTCACTCTGCCCGCCTCCTCCATCGGGCTGACGGACCGGGGGTACATCCAGTATCGCGTCTACCTGGGCACTTACGACGCGGATTACCGGCCCGCGCTCCCGGAGGCACGCATCTGGCCGGAGGTGCAGTGCGCGGGGACGGCCACCGTGACGTGTGAACTGGTGCCGCTCGCGCCCGGCGACCCGGCGGTGGAGATCGGGCTGCCGGTTGCGGTGACGGAGGCGGCCTACGACGCGGCGACGCGGGTCGGTGGGCGGCGGTACCTGGTCAACACAGCCGCGGTGGACGCGGATGAGTCGGATCACTCCGTCGGGGACAACGCCGTTTCCCGCTGGACGCGGTTGCTCCCCATCCCGCCGACGGGGGTCGTGCTCACCGGGCCGGCGACGGGGACGGTCGGCACCGCCTACGTCTTCACCGCCACCGTCGCCCCCTCCAATGCCACTCAGCCGTTCACCTACACCTGGCAGGCGACGGGGCAGACGGCCCAGCAGCATATCGGCGGCCTTTCCGACACCGTCGCGTTCACCTGGGCGGTCAGCGGGACGAAGCGGATCACCGTCACCGCCATCAACGAGGCGGGGGTGGCGGTGGGCGATACGCACGTGATCGTCGTGACGGTGGTCTTCGCCGGCAAGGGAGTGGGGCGGGCTGTGGAAATGTCGCCGCCCCCGGCTGTTCTGGGCGGCCCGGCAGATGTGGCCGCAATCCGAAGGAGGTACCGACGATGAGCATCAACTGGAAGTATCCGCCGCCCCGCGCGGGGCTGTGGGGCGCACTCGACATATTCATCGGCCCGGGGGCCACCCCGGCCGAGGTCTGGCTTCAGAGCGTGCCGGCGGTGCTGGCCGGCATCGCCGCTCCGCTCTACGCCAGTTCGAGCGGCTTGGGATGGAGCGGTGTCCAACTGGCGGTCGCCGGGTTGTTCGCCTTCGACATGACCGGCGGCATCGTCACCAACGCCACCTCGACGGCCAAACGGTGGTACCACCGTGAGGGGCAGGGCTTCTGGCAGCACTTCGCTTTCACGGCGGTACACGCCGTGCATCTGTTCGTCGTGGCCTGGCTCTTCCGTGCGTTCGACTGGGGCTTCTTCGGGGTGACGACCGCCTACCTCCTCGTGGCAACGGCGGTCATACTCACGTCGCCGCTGTACCTGCGCCGTCCGCTGTCCCTCCTGCTCTACGCGCTGGCCCTGCTGGTGAGCATCTACGGCCTCACGCCGACGGTCGGGCTGGAGTGGTTCCTGCCGTTTTTCTACCTGAAACTGCTGGTCAGCCATCTGCCGAAGGAGGAGCCCTACCGGCCGGCGGGTGAATCCTGATGGAGCGCACTGCTTCTTGACGCCTGGTCGTTTTGTGATAAGATTACATCCGTTCCCCGCTGGGGCGTGGCCAAGTGGCAAGGCAACGGACTTTGAATCCGTGTATCGCAGGTTCGAATCCTGCCGCCCCAGCCTACCCCATCCAGAACGCCAAAGCCGTCTGTGTCCACAGACGGCTTTGCTTTAGGAGCGTCACCGATGAAACTGAGCGTCGTCATCCTGGCCGCCGGTCAGGGCACCCGGATGAAGTCCGACCGGCCCAAAGTGCTCCATCCGCTGCTGGGCAAGCCGCTCGTCGCCTACGCCGTCGAGACGGCACGCGCCCTGACCGCCGCGCCGCCGGTGCTGGTGGTCGGCCACGGCGCGGACGCCGTGCGGCAGGCGGTGGGCGATTCCGCCCGCTTCGTCGTGCAGGAGGAACAGCGCGGCACCGGCCACGCCGTCCTCAAGGCTCGCGACCTGCTCCGCGAGGAGGCCGACCTGGTGCTGGTCACTTACGGCGACATGCCCCTTCTGACCGAGGCGACCCTGCGCCGCCTGGTGGAACGACAGCGGGAGAACAGCGGCCCCCTGACCCTGTTGACGCTGACGGACGAGAACCCGCGCGGCTTCGGGCGCATCATCCGCGGCGCGGACGGCGGGGTGCGGGCGATCGTCGAGGAGGCGGTCGCCACGCCGGAACAACTCGCCATCCGAGAACTGAACGCCGGCGTGTACTGTTTCGACGCCGGATGGCTCTGGGAGCACGTGGACGCCATCCCTCTCAGCCTCCCCAAAGAGGAATACTACCTCACCGACTTGGTGGGGATGGCTGTCGCCGAAGGGCGGCGGGTGGAGGCCGTCGTCGCCGCCGACCGGACGGAGGCCCTGGGCATAAACACGCGGGTTCACCTGGCAGAGGCCGCCGCGGTGCTCCGCCGCCGCATAAACGAGCGGTGGATGCTGGCCGGAGTGACGTTGGTAGACCCGGCCACGACCTACATCGAGCCCACCGTCACCATCGGGCGGGACACGACCATCTGGCCCAATACCCACCTGCGCGGCGCGACCGTCATCGGCACGTGGTGCGACATCGGCCCCAACACCGTCATCGTGGACTGCGAGATTGGGAATCGCTGCCGGGTGACGGCCTCCGTCTTGGAACAGGCGGTGATGGAGGATGAGTCGGACATCGGGCCCTTCGGCCACCTGCGCAAAGGGGCGCGGCTCGGCCGGGGGGCGCACATGGGCAACTTCGGCGAGATGAAGAACTCCACGCTGGGGCCCGGCGCGAAGATGGGCCATTTCAGTTACCTGGGGGACGCCGAGGTCGGCGCACGGGCGAACATCGGCGCGGGCACCATCACCTGCAACTACGACGGCGTCCGCAAGCACAAAACGGTGATCGGGGAGGGAGCCTTCATCGGTTCGGACACGATGCTAATCGCTCCGGTGCGGGTCGGCGCGGGCGCGAAGACCGGGGCCGGCGCGGTGGTGACGCACGACATCCCCGCCGGGGCGGTGGCCTACGGCGTCCCTGCGCGGGTGAAGCCGTCCGACGAGGAGGAGTGAGATGGGCTGGTCACGGGAGGAACTGGTGGCCCAGGCGATTCAGGCCCGCCGGAAAGCATATGCCCCCTACTCGCGCTACCGTGTCGGGGCCGCGCTCCTGGGGAAGTCGGGGCGGGTGTACACCGGCTGCAATGTCGAGAACGCCGTCTATCCCCTGGGGATTTGCGCCGAGCGCGTGGCGGTGGTCAAGGCGGTCTCCGAGGGGGAACGGGAGTTCGTCGCCCTGGCCGTCGTGACGGAGAACGGCGGCTCGCCCTGTGGTTCCTGTCGGCAAACGCTGGCGGAGTTCGGCCTGGAGATCGCGGTGCTCATCGCCGATGTCAGCGGCGCGTACCGCGAGACGACGGTAGCCGCCCTGCTCCCCGATAGTTTCAGCGCGGACGATCTGGCGGCGCGATAACCCGGCGGGGGCGGGGCAGACACGTGGGTCTGCCCCTACCGCGCCGCACCGGGGGGTTGTGTATCCAATGTAGGGGCAGACCTGTGTGTCTGCCCCCATTGGACGGGGCGCGATGACCGGTTGGGGTGGGGCAGACACGTAGGTCTGCCCCTACCGCGCTGCACCGGGGGGTTGTGTGTGGTAGGGGTAGACCCGTGTGTCTACCCCCACCGTGTGTCTACCCCCACCGTGTGTCTGCCCCCATTGGACGGGACGCGATGACCGGTTGGGGTGGGGCAGACCCGTGTGTCTGCCCCCATTGGACGGGGCGCGATAACCCGGCAGGGGCGGGGCAGACACGTGGGTCTGCCCCTACCGCGCCGCACCGGGGGGTTGTGTATCCAATGTAGGGGCAGATCCGTGTGTCTGCCCCCTGTGTGTCTGCCTCCACTGGCGGGGGGTTCGAAGCAAACACCTGGCTCATAGAGTAAAGAGAGGATTGAGGGAACGGGGGAGGCCGGTAAGTCGTGGGGGGTTGGCCGAGCCGACGCGCCCCCTCCGGCA
>JALWUZ010000328.1 GCA_027079895.1 Anaerolineae bacterium | reverse complement strand
TTCTCAAAGCCGTCCGCCGGTCGGCGACCGCGCCGTACCCGCGAGCGACCATCGCCTCCGCCAGCCCCAGCGATTGCTCCAGGCCGTTGACCAGCAGCGGCACGAGAATCGGCAGCCAATCCCGCGCCGTCCGCACGCGGTGGCCGCGCACCGCCTGTGCCTCCCGGATGCGCTTCAGACTGCGGCGGGTCTGGGGGATGAAGGTCAGCGCGATGGAGATGACCACGCCGGCCTCGTGGAAGGCGCGGGGGACCAGGTTCACCAGGTCGCGGGTGGAGGCGGCCCGGTTGAAGACGAGGAAGCCGGTGAAGATCGTCGTCAGCGTGAGCCCGTTCGTCGCCCCCAGAAGGAGCGATTCCAGCGTCAGCGGCCCTCCCAGCAGGGGGAGGTGTTCCGGCAGGCGGAGGAGCACCGTCGCCCCCTGGTGGCCGGTCAAGCCGGTGAACAACGACCCCAGCGGCACCGCCACCAGCGCGAAGCGCAACGGCACGTGCCAATCCCTTTCGGGCGTGCCGTAGGCCCCGACGACCGCCGTCGTCAGCAGCAGGACGATGACGTAGAGCGGGTTGTGCGTGGCGGAGGCCGCCGTCAGCGTCGTCAGCGACCACAGCAGCCAGAGCCGAGCGTCAATGCCTCTCGTCATCGTCGTCGGGCCTATCGCTGCTCCCACTCGCGGATGGCGTCCTTGATGAGCGCACGCACCCGGGGGTCGGGCACGTCGTCCACCCGTTGGAAGACCTGCAACCCGACGTGGATGCGCAGGCTGCCGTCGGCGGCGGTGCTCATCCTGACCTTTTCGCTCACCAAGTCCGGCCACTTCCGCAGCCGCCGTTGAATCAGGTCGTCAATCGCCTCCGCCGGGGGCTTGAACTCCGGCGGAGGGGGGCCGCCCGCTCCCTCCAACTGCTCGATGAAAGCGGCGGCCTTGTCCGGCGGGGCCGGCCGGGGGGGCTCCGGCGCCCGTCGGCGGAGCGGCAGCCAGTCCTCGGCGAAGAGGAGCACCGCTTTGATGGCGGCGACGGCCATCTCCCCCTGCTGCCGGTCCCGCACGTCGTCCAGACGGCGGTACCGCCGCGAGCCGACGAAAACGGCGACCTCTCCGTCCACACGCCGCACGCTCAGCAACTCCTCCCCCTCCGCCTGGACAGGGACGGGATGCTCATCCGCGACCTCCGGCCGGGCCTCCGGCGGGCGGTTCTCACCGCCTCCCCGCATGGAGAAGACCAGCCAGGACAGCAGGACGCCGGCGGCCATCGCCGCCAGGCCGAAGAACAGGATGAAAACGACCGGTGGTATCGTGCCCATCGCTACTCCTACGCCAGGCCGGCGGCGCGGTTCTCCTCCTCCGCTACCCGGATGCCCTCCTGCTCGTCCACCCGGCCCAGCAAGATGATGCCGCCGATGAAGAACACGATCAGCGCGATGATGCTCAGGCGACTGGACTTGGTCAACTGTCCCACCAGGGCGAAGATGGCCGGCCCGACGATTCCGGCGAACTTGCTGGAGATGTCGTAGAAGCCGAAGAACTCCGCGCTGCGGGCCTTTGGCGCCATCAGGCCGAAGAGACTGCGGCTCAGAGCCTGCGTCCCGCCCTGCACCATCCCCACCATAAACGACAGAACCCAGAAGTGCCAGGCCTCGCTCATAAAATAGCCGCCGATGGTGATCAGCGTGTACCAGGCCAGGCCAATCATAATCGCCCGCTTAGTGCCGATCTTGTTGCTGAACTTGCCGAAGAGCAGCGAGAACGGAATCCCGATGAACTGGGTGATGAGCAACGCGCTGATGAGATCCACCATCCCGATGCCGATCTCCGCGCCGTAGATCGTCGCCATCTTGATGATCGTGCCGATGCCGTCGTTGTACAGCCAGAAGGCCACCAGGAAGTAGAACAGTTGCCGGTACTTGCGAATCTCCCGAAAGGTCTGGGCCACGCGCCGGAACCCGGCCACGACGGGGTTGACTCCGGCGCCGATGCCGGCGGTGTTCGCCGGCGGCTCCGGCACCTTTTTCAGCAGCGGGATGGTGAAGATCGCCCACCAGATGGCGACGGTGAGGAACGAAAGGCGCGGGCCCAGCGTGCTCCCGGCCCAGATGACCTGAATCATCAGGATGTTGACCGCCAGGAGGATGCCGCCGCCGAGGTATCCCAGGGCGTACCCTTTGGCCGACACGTAGTCAATGTCATCGGGGCGGGCGACGTGGGGCAGGAGGGCGTCGTAGAAGATGTACGAGCCGCCGATGCCGATCGTGCCCAGCAGGAAGAGCACCAGGGCCAACATCCAATCGCCGGAGTCAATGAAGACCATCAAGGTCGTCGCCACGATGCCCAGGACGGCGAAGGCGGTCAGCAGCCGCTTCTTGTTCCCCAGGTAGTCGGCGATGCCGCCGAGCACCGGGGCCAGCAACGCGGTCAGGAGCAAGGCGATGGCGTTGACGTAGCCCCAGTAGACCGTCGCCAGGTTGCCGGGCAGGTCGGCGGCCACCACCTTCTGGAAGTAGGTCGGCAGGACGGCGGACTCGACGGTGGTCGAGAAGGCCGAACTGCCCCAATCGTACATACACCAGGCGTTGACGATCTGCGAATATTCCTTCTTGGATTGCTCTTCCATTGCCCCTCCTTTCGGGTGTGTGATAGAAAATTATCCAACGTGGCGCATGACTGCTATCCCAGGCCGAGCCGCTGCACCACTACCTCAAAAGGTTCACCACGCTCCCCCATTGCTACGGCCCGTCTCTGGCGCAGCAACCGGTCGCGCACCGACTCCCTGATAGGAAGGCCCTCGTCGGGGTCTCCGGGCAACTCTATCAATTTCTGCTCGATGATGTCCTCAAGCATGCCCCTGAATCCGGTTTTTGCCGTTTTGACCATCGTAGTGCTCATCGCCCGCCACTTGAGCCGATGAGGGGATTGTACCCTGACCCGTCCGGTTGCGCAAGTGGGATTCCGCGACGTTCCCTTAATCCGCCAACCGTGTTATAATTTCCGCATCCGTTGCGGAAAGGTCGGAGTTATGTTCCACATCTCATTGACGAGTATCGCAGTGAGGCTCATCATCCTCATCCTCGGCGTGCCGATTCACGAGTGGGCGCACGCCTGGTCCGCCTACCTCCTGGGCGACGACACCGCCAGCCTGAGGGGGCGGTTGACGCTGAACCCGCTTGCCCACTTCGACCCCATCGGAGGGGTGCTCTTGCTGCTGTCGGGGTTCGGTTGGGGGAAACCGGTGCCGGTCAACCCCTACCGGCTGCGCGTCAACCCCCGCATAGGGATGGCGATCACCTCCTTCGCCGGGCCACTCTCCAACTTCATACTGGCGATGATTCTGGCGATTCCCCTCCGGCTGCACTGGCTGGCCTGGCATGGCTGGGGCGCACAGTTCCTCCTCACCGCCATCTACATCAACCTGGGGCTGATGCTCTTCAACCTCATCCCCCTCTTCCCCCTCGACGGCGAGAAGGTGCTGGTAGGGGTGCTCCCTCCACGCTTGGGCGACCGCCTGTTGCAAATGCGCAACATCGGCGTCCCGCTCCTGGGCTTCTTCCTGTTCGTCCTCCCGATGCTGGGAGTGGATGTCATCTCGTTCGTCATCCAGCCGGTGTTCGACTTCCTGGTTCGTCTTCTGCTGATTTACTGATGCTCCAGGCGACCGTTGCCCCGTGGTACCGCGTCAAGCAGTTCTTCCAGGCCGTCACCGCCCGCGTGACGCCGGAGGACTTGGCCGTCGTTGACCGCCACCTCCCCCCGGCGGCGCGGGCCCTGTTCCGCCGCCAGACGAGGGCCGACCGTCGCCACGCCCTGGCCGTCTACCGTCTGCTGCGCCGGGCGGGGCACGACGACCCACATCTCCTGGCGGCGGCTCTCCTGCACGACGTGGGCAAGTCCGTCGCCCGTGTCCCGTTGGTGTACCGGGTGGCCTGGGTGTTGCTGGGCCGCTGCTGCCCCCGTCTGCTGGACAGTTTGAGCCGCGGCGACCATCCTCCGGCCTGGCGGCGACCGTTCGTCGCCCACGCCCGCCACCCGGAGATCGGCGCGGAGCAGGCCCGGCAGGCGGGATGTTCGCCGCTCACCGTCGCCCTCATCCGCCGCCACCACGAGCCCGGCGCGGACACCTCTCCCCCGGAAACGGACGAGGCCCGCCTGTTGGCCGCGCTCCAGGCCGCCGACAACCTGAGTTGACCGCGATGTCCACCGCGAACGACGCCCCAATTCGCTTCCTGGCCGACGGCATGCTGGGGACCCTGGCGAAGTGGCTGCGGCTGCTGGGGTACGACACCGCCTACGACAACTTCGCCGCCGACCCGGAACTGGCCCGCCGCGCGCGGGCCGAAGGGCGCGTCCTCCTCACCCGCGACCACGAACTGGCGGCGCGGCGTGGCCTCCGCGCCTTGCTCATCCGCTCCGAGGTGCTGGAGGAGCAGGTGCGGGAGGTGGTGAGCCGTTTCGGCCCGCCGCCCCAACCGGCTCTCTCGCGCTGTGGGGTGTGCAACACGGTGCTGGAACCGGTCACGCCGGAGGAGGTGGCCGACCGGGTGCCGCCCTACGTGCTCCAAACGCAGACGGAGTTCCGTCGCTGCCCCGGCTGCGGGCGGATTTACTGGCCGGGGACTCACGTCCAGCGGATGCGGGAACGGGCGGCCCGCTTCTTCGACCGGGACGGGGCGGTGGGAGGGGGCGATGCCTGAGTGCCCTCGTTGCGGCAAGTCGCTGCCCTCCGGCGCGGACGCCTGTCCGCACTGCGGCGCCGACCTCTGCCCGGCCTGCGGGGCCCTGGTCGGGCCGGACGACCTCGCCTGTCCGGTGTGCGGCGCGGAGTGGGACCTGACCTGCCCCCGCTGCGACGGCGTCGTCGGCCCCGACGACCGCTACTGCCCGCACTGCGGCCTGGTCTTCGACGAGCACCTGTGGCTCCCGGAGACCGTCGCCGCGCCGGAGAAGCCCGCCCGCTCCGCCGCCGATCGGACCTGTCCCCGATGCGGGGCCTTCGTCCGGCGCGGGGACACCCACTGCGTTGCCTGCGGCCAGCCGCTCTGCCCCCGCTGCGGCGTCGGCGTGGCCGAGGACGCCCGTCTGTGCCCCGCCTGCGGCCTGGAACTCACCTTCACCTGCCCCGACTGCGGCCTGACCCTCCTATCCGGCGCGGAGATCTGCCCCGACTGCGGCCTGGTCTTCACCCGCCGCTGCCCGCACTGCGGCGCGTCGCTCTACCAGGCCCCCGACCGCTGCCCGGAATGCGGTCAGCCCATCTCCCACCAACGCCCGCGCCCGGCGGCGCCCTCCGTCGTTGACCTGACCGGCCTGGCGGGCGCGGCGGCGGAGATGACCTGTCCCCAATGCGGCCTGGAATTGCTGCCGGATGATGTCGTCTGCCCGCTATGCGGCTTCGAACTCCTGTTCCCCTGCCCGGACTGCGGAGCATTGGTGCCGCGCGGCTCGCCGGAATGTCCCGCCTGCGGGCGTCCGCTCTGCCCGGCGTGCGGCGCACCCATCGGCGCGGACGACACTCACTGTCTGAACTGCGGCGCGGAACTGATGCTCATCTGCTCCGAGTGCGGCGGTGAGGTCTCCCCCGCTCACACCGTCTGTCCCCACTGCGGCGCACCTTTCGACGGCTGACGGGCCGCTCTCCCAGGCCCAAAAGAAAACTCCCGTCCCCTGAAGTGGGAGACGGGAGCCCCGTTCGACCGCGAGCGGGATTCAGTCCTCTTTCTCCTCCACCGCCCGACGGTACAGCGTGAGCAGGTTCGCCACGTGAATCTGCTGCACCAGCCCGTTCAGCGGGATGCGCGACAGGCCGCAGGACTCGATGCTGTCGTTCCGCAACGCCTCCTCGCCCGCGCCGCTCTGGACTGCCTGGGCCACTTTCTCCTCGATGGCGTCCAGGTAGGCCAGGCTGGCCTCCACGATGCGCTTGACCTCCCCGCGCAGGATGACCTCGCCGTGCCCCTGCAC
>JALWUZ010000327.1 GCA_027079895.1 Anaerolineae bacterium | reverse complement strand
AAGGTGGAGGAGGACAAGCGGCTGGAGGTCGCCGAATTTCTCACCCGCGCCAACTACGGCATGCGCATCGGCAATTTCGAGATGGACTTCAACGACGGGGAAGTCCGCTACAAGAGCAGCCTGGATTTCGAGGGGGTACTGCTCTCGTATGACCTGATCAAGCACGCCATCTACCCCGCCGTGCTGACGATGGACCGGTACATGCCCGGCCTGATGAGCGTCATCTACGGCCAGCGCACCCCGGCGGAGGCGATTCAGGATGTGGAAGGCAGTTAGGCGCGGCCTGCTCCTCTCACTGCTGGCTCTGCTCATCGCCGCCTGCGGGCCCGGAATCACCGCCCCGCCGACGCCGCTCCCGACCGCCGCGCCCGTCGCCACCGCCGTGCCTCCCACTCCGGCGGAGCCGACCGTCCCGCCTCCCACGCCGACGCCGGAACTGGCCGCCCTGGTCAACGGACAGCCGGTCTACAAAGCGGACTACGAGCGGGAGTTGAACCAGTACGCGGCCTCTCTGTCCGCCCAGGGCATTGACCCGCAGAGCCCGGAGGGGCAGGCGAATCTGGCCCAGGCCCGCGACTGGGTACTCAACGTCCTCATCGAGCAGGTGTTGACCGAGCAGGCCGCGGCGGCGGCCGGCGTCGTCGTCTCCGACGCCGAGGTGGACGCCTACATGCAGCAGATGATCGAGGAGAACGGCGGCGAGGAGGCGTTCCAGGCCAAACTGGATGAGTGGGGGGAGACCTACGACGATGCCTGGCGCGAGGTGCGGGCGCAGTTGATTGGGATGGCGATGACCCAGCGAGTGCTGGAAAGCGTCCCGACGACGGCGGAGCAGGTTCACGCCCGCCACATCCTGGTGGATACCTACGACGAGGCGGAGCGCATCCTGGCGCAGTTGCAGGCCGGGGCGGACTTCGCGGCCCTGGCCCAGGCTTACTCGCAGGATGTCAGCACCCGCGACAACGGCGGCGATCTAGGGTTCTTCCCCAGGGGGGTACTGGTGGCCCCGGAGGTGGAGGAGGCCGCCTTCGCCCTCCAACCTGGCCAGATCAGCCCCGTCATCACCAGCACCCTGGGCTACCACATCGTGCAGGTCATCGAGCGCGACCCGGCCCGGCCTCTCAAGCCGGAGGACTTACAGCGGCTTCAGGGGCAAGCGGTGCAGCAGTGGATCGAGGGGCTCTGGGCCCAGGCCAACGTGCAGAAGTTCGTTGACACCGGCGCCGCTCAGTGACGCTCGAATCCGGTTCACAACAAGGGGGTCAGGTTATGGAAGATTTCGACCTGGGGTTGGACGAAGAGTGGGCGGGGGACGAAGAGGAAGAAGAGCAGGAGCCTGAAAAAAAGCGGCGGAAACTGCCGCCGCTGGTTGACCTGCTCACCATCGTGATGCTGGCGGCTACGGCCTGCCTGATAGGGGTTTACGGCCTGCTGATCATCAACCCGCACCTGCCTTTCAACCCCTTCCCGCCGCCGACGTTGATGGCGCTCAGGGTGCGGCCGGTGAATTCCTGCTGCATCTGCCGCAGCAGGCCGCGCAGGATGGGATCGGCGGGCGGCGTCGGCGGCCGGCTGGCGGGAATGGTGAACAGGGGCAGGTTGATGGCGCTGCCGAACAGGGAAGTAAAAAGCAGCAGCATGGCGGAGTGGGGTGACAGGCC
>JALWUZ010000326.1 GCA_027079895.1 Anaerolineae bacterium | reverse complement strand
CTCGGACGCTCATCCCGGCGGCCATCCGCGCCGCCCGCGCCGGAGAGGACTTCCCCCTCACGCCCGGCGAGCAGGAGCGGGATTTCGTCTACGTGGCGGACGTGGTGAGCGGCCTCATCGCGGCGGCGACCGCGCCCGACATCGCCGGGGCGAGCCTCGACCTGGGGACGGGCCGCGTCCACACCGTCCGCGCGGTGGTGGAGCGCGTCTGGTCGCTGACCGGCGCCCAGGGGCGGCTGCTCGTCGCCGCGCTCCCCTACCGGCCCGGCGAGGTCATGCGCCTCGTCGCCGACGCCGACCGCACCGCCCGTCTCATCGGCTGGCGGGCGGCGGTGGGGCTCGACGAGGGACTGCGGCGCACCATCGCCGCCTTCACCCCATCAGCGAGCGAGAGATGAACATCCGTCAGTCAATCAGATTACTCCTCCTGCTGCCGCTCATCCTGGCCGTCAGCCTGACCGCCTGCGAACCGGCGCCCCCCACCCCTTCGGCGGAGGGGGAGCGGGCGACTGTGGCCGAGGTCGTGGACGGGGACACCGTCGAACTGGCCGACGGGCGGCGAGTGCGCTACATCGGCGTCAACACCCCGGAGACCGGACGGCCTTACGCCCAGGAGGCCCATCGGTTCAACGAGTCGCTGACGCTCGGCCAGACAGTCTGGCTGGAGCGGGACGAGATGGAGAGCGATGTCTACGGCCGGCTGCTGGCCTACGTCTGGGTCGGCGAGACCTTCGTCAACCTGGAACTGGTGCGTCAGGGGTATGCCAACGCCTTCTACGTCCCGCCCAACGGACGGTACGCGGCCCTGTTCGCCCAGACGGAGGAGGAGGCCCGCGCCGCCGGTCTGGGGATGTGGGCTCCGGCGGACGTGCCGCTGCGTATCACCGCCTTGCACTACGACGGGCCCGGCAGCGACCGGGTGGACCCCAACGGCGAGTGGGTCGAACTGACCAACGAGGGGGACGAGCCGCTGAACCTGCGCGGCTACACGTTGAAGAACGCCGGACTGCTCCTGTACACCTTCGGCGACATAACCCTGCCGCCGGGGGGGACGCTCCGGCTCTACAGCGGGCGCGGGAAGGACAGCGCGACGGAGTTGTACTGGGGGCTGGCGGGGGAGGAGGCCTGGCACAACACCGGCGACGGAGCCTACCTCCGCACCCCCGACGGACTGTTCGTGGACTGCTACGTTTACTCCGGCGATTGAGGGGGTACTCGGCCGCGGACGGCGGGGGGAGTCTCCTGGAATTGACAGCGGATTAGAGTGTGCTATCATTCCCGTGCGTCCGGGTCGGTCAGGCGGTCGCGCTCCGCTGCGGGCGGAGTGAGGAAAGTCCGGGCTCCACAGGGCGCGGTGCTGGGTAACACCCAGGCGGGGCAACCCGACGGAAAGGGCCACAGAAACAGACCGCCCGGCGGACGTCCGCGGGGTAAGGGTGAAAAGGTGGTGTAAGAGACCACCGGCGTCGCCGGTGACGGCGGCGGCCAGGCAACCCCCACCGGGAGCAAGGCCAAGCAGGGACGAGGGGCGGCCCGTCCCGTTCGAGTCCCGGGTAGGCCGCTAGAGGCGGCGGGCAACCGCCGTCCCAGATAGATGACCGCCCACGACAGAACCCGGCTTACCGACCGGCCCGGACGCCGGCCGGGGGGACGGGGAGCAGGCGGGGAG
>JALWUZ010000325.1 GCA_027079895.1 Anaerolineae bacterium | reverse complement strand
GGCTGGGATAGCGGCTGCGCCGACCCGCCGCAACTGTGGGGCGCGGAACGATCCTTGTTCATCGTCAACCTCACCGACGTGAGCAACGTCCAGATCGCCTGCCTGGAGATCACCGACCACTCCGGCTGCATCGAGGACTACAGCGACAGCAGCCTGCACTGCGAGCGCGACAACTACCCCTTCGGCGACTGGGCCCCCGTCGGCCTGTACGCCGAGGACTCGTCCAACGTCCTCCTGAAAGACCTGAACATCCACGGCCTGGCCCACGCCGGCATCATGGCCGGGCGGCTGAGCGAGTGGACTTTGGAAAACGTCCGTCTGGCCGCCAACGGCTGGGTCGGCTGGGACGGGGACATCGGGGTAGACAACGCCAACTCCGGCCATCTCACCTTCCGCCACTGGACGGTGGAGTGGAACGGCTGCGGCGAAAGTTACCCCGACGGCGCCATCAACGGCTGCTGGGCGCAGACGGCCGGCGGGTACGGCGACGGCGTCGGCACCGGTGCGACCGGCGGCGACTGGCTGATCGAGGACTCCATCTTCCGCTACAACACCTCCGACGGGCTGGACCTGCTCTACGTCCGCCAGCGCCCGTCCTCCATCGTCATCCGTCGCACCATCGCCGTGGGGAACGCCGGCAATCAGATCAAGGTGAACGGCCCGACGACGATCGAGAACTCCGTCATCGTCGGCAACTGCGCCTACTTCGACGGCCAGTCGTTCACCTACAACGTGGACAACTGCCGCGCCGCCGGAAACGCGCTCGCCCTCAACCTGACGGCCGGCGACGTGGCGACGGTGACGAACAACACGCTCACCGGCGAGGGGGACTGCCTGGTCGAGGTCATCTGCGAGGGGACCTGCACCGGCGCGGAGAGCGTCCGGCTGCGCAACAACCTCTTCCTGGGACAGGACGACTTCACCGCCCAGGGCACAGAGCGCACCTGCTGGATCTATCGGGCAGGCTTCCCCTCCGACCCGCTCGACGCCGACTACTCCCTCATCTACGACGTGAAGAACGACCCCTGTCCCGTCGGCGGGCACGACGTCTGCCAGTCGCCGGGGCTGAGCGACGAGGGGGTGGACACCTTCTACGGGCAGTTGCTCGCCACCAGCCCGGCCATAGACGCGGGGGACGCGGCGGCCTGTCCCGCCGATGATTACCTGGGGCACGCCCGCCCGGTGGACGGCGACGGGGACACCGTCGCGGCCTGCGACATCGGGGCCTACGAGCGGGTGCCATAGGCTGCGCCGGGGATGACGCGCTTCGGGTGCGACGCACTTCCGCAGTGCATCGCGCTTGCGTTTAGGGGGTGGGTGACGGCCTCACAGGCGCCGGAGTGGGGGTGGCCGGCAACCACGTGAAAGTGCGTATCTCGCTCGGCAGGCCGGCCCGGTGGTAGACCACCTGCCCCTCCGCGTCCGTCGTCTCCTGCACCACCTGCACCTGCCAGTAGAAATCGTGCTCCGCGGCATCGGGCGGGGGCAGCAGTTCCGGCGGGACGCGCCAGGCCGTCGCACGGGTGCGGACGGTGGCCGAATAGACCCCGCCGCCGGGCTGCCGCAGAGTCAACTCGTACCACTCGTTGTCGCGGAGGATACTCACCGAAGCCCACTGGAGCAGGATCGGCGTCCCGTCGCCGATGAGCACCGCCCCGTCGGGAGGGCTGAGGAGCGGCGGGGCCGGATAGGGGGGGATGGGCGTCGGCGTGGCGTGCGGGTTGACCGTCGCGGTCGGGGTCGGCATCGGCGTGCCCAGGGGGATGACCAGCGATTGATTGACCCGGATGGTGTCGTCGTCCGGCGGGATGTCGTTGGCCGCCTTGATGACCGCCACGGAGGTATTGTACTGCTCGGCGATGTCGCTCAGCGTCTCCCCACGAGCCACGATGTGGATGATGTAGTTGGCCGGGGTCGGCGTGGGGACGTTCGGGTCGAAGGTGTTGGTCGGGCCGGGCGTCGGCGTCCCGGCGGGGATGAGGATGACCTGTCCGACTTGCAGCCGATTGGGGTCTATGTCGGGGTTCAGGGCCAGGATGTCGTCTATCGTCAGGCCGTAGGTGGAGGCGATACCGGAGAGCGTCTCCCCGCGCTGCACCTGATGGGCGAGAGGCGGCACCGGCGTAGGCGTGGAGGTGGGGGTCGGCGTCGCCGACGGGGTCGGGGTGATGGTAGGTGTCGCCGTGCGGGAGGGCAACGGGGTCGGGGTGATGATTCTGCCCTCGTGGGCGGGGAGGCTGCTCAGCAGTTTGTAGAGCCCGAAACTACCGGCGGAGAGAATCGCCAACGCCAGCGCGACGATGATCAGCCATCGCAACCAGACGGGCATCTCCCGCCGGACGGGCTCCTCCTGCTCCGGCGGGGCGGTGAGATCCGCGCCGCACATCAAGCAGGTCGTCGCCATCGCCGCCACCCGCGAGCCGCAGACCGGACAGTAGCGCGGCTCCTCCGACGGGGGGGTAAGTTCCGCTTCTTCGGGTATAATCTCCATCGGGCGGCATGATAGCACAGGAAGGAGAAAAGTAAAGGCTATCCGCGCGACCGCCAGATGGAAAAGACCAGCCAGAGCCCCAACAGGCTGACGCCGACGAACCCCCCGACGACCAGGATGGCCGCCAGCCCCCACTTCTCCCCCAGGTTGAGGGCCGGTATCAGCAGGGCCAGGCCGACGATCAGGGCGGACAGGAGCAGGCTCAGCGAAAGGCGGTTCGTCAGCCGGTCGAGGCGGGAGAGGGCCTGATCCAGCCCCTGATGGACGATGGTCACTTCCGCCTCCCCGCGCTCGATGCGCTGCAAGACTTGAGTACCGACGCGCGGCAGGAGGCCCAACAACTCCGCCCAGTTCCCCATCCCCCGGACGAACGGCGGCCCCCAGGAGCGGGGGGAGGCCATTTGGAGCATAAAGCGGCGCACGTAGGGCTCCGACACGGCGAAAATGTCGAAATCGGGGTCGAGCCGCAGCCCCACCCCCTCCATCATCGCCAGCGTCTTCCCCAGCAGCCACAGGTCGGAGGGGAGGTGGAGGTTGTGGCGGAAGGCGATCGGCATAATGTCGTCAATCACCTCGCGGGCGCGGATGGTGCCCAGCGGCATGCCGTGATACTTGCGCAGCAGGCGGGCGATGTCTCGGCGGAGGGCGGCCCGGTCGGGGATGCCGCGCGTGATTCCCATCTGGATGAGCCGGTCTACGATTCCCTCCTCGTCCATCTGCACGGCGACGATGTAGAGCCGAATCAGGTCGCTGCGCAGACTGTTGCTCAGATGGCCGACCATGCCGAAATCCATCGCCCCGATGACCTCGTTCGGCATGACGACGAAATTGCCCGGATGGGGGTCGGCGTGGAAGAAGCCGTCCTCCAGCACCTCTTTGATGATCATCCGGGCGGCGTGGAGGGCGATGCGGTGTCGGTCGTACCCCAGCCGGTCGAGCGTCTCGATGTCGTCGAACTTGATGCCGCCGATGCGCTCCAGGACCAGCACGTGCCGGGTGGTGTACTCCCAGTAGACGATGGGGATGTGGAGGTAGGGCTCGTCGGCGAAGTTCTCGCGGAAGCGGTCGGCGTTGCGCCCCTCGCGGTAGAAGTTCAACTCCGCCCGCAGCGTCGAGGCGAACTCCTCCACGATCTCCGGCAGGTCGTAGATTTCGCCTAGCGGCGTGCGGTCCTGCACCAGCCGGGCCAGGTCGAACAGAATTTCCAGATCGGTCTCGATGGTGGCCTGGATGCCGGGCCGCTGGACTTTGACGACTACCGGCGTGCCGTCGGGGAGCACGGCCCCGTGTACCTGGGAAAGGGAGGCGGCGGCGATGGGGGTCCGGTCACAAGAGGCGAACAGTTTGTCGGGAGGGTAGCCCAGTTCCTCCTCGATGCGGGCGCGGATGGGCTCCCAGGGCAGCGGCGGCACGGTATCCTGCAACTTGGCCAGTTCCTCGATGTAGGAGGGGGGAAGCAGGTCTGGGCGGGTGCTGAGCACCTGTCCCAGTTTGACGAAAGTAGGCCCCAGTTCCTCCAGGGCCAGCCGCAACCGCTGGGGAACGCCGAGGGGGGAGCCTTTATCGCCCCCGCGCCGCAGAATCCGGCGGGGAAGGGAAAGGTACGGCACCAGTTCCAGGAGGTCTACTATCTCGCCGAAGCCGTGCCGGACGAGGACACGGGCTACTTCGCGGTAACGTTGGAGGTGCCGTACCCTGCTGATGGGAGAGCGCATCATAGGGGTATTGTACCACAGATAGGCCCGACCGCGAATCAGAAACGGCCTGCCGCTTCAGGCTTTTCAAAGTCCTCACGCCTACGGTCAAAGGGGTAGGCGATGGCAGTGCCATCGCCTACCCTACCACCCCCTTATCCGCCGCCCATCCCGCGCGAGGAGCGTTACTCCGCCTCGGTCGGCTCGGATTGGGCGGCCAGTTCCTCGACTTTAGCCGCCAGTTCGTCTATCTTTCGACTCAGTTCCTCGATGTCCTTGCGGGTGATGACCGGGACGTTGGAGCGGGCCTTGTCCAACTCCTGACGCACCATCTTGCGCAATTCCTCCCGCTCCTTCTCGCCCTTGTCCACCAACCGCTCGATGATGCTGGGCGCCTCCTCCGGTTTGACCTCCCCCTCGGCGACCAGGTCGTCCACAAAGCGGCGCACCGTGTCGCGTGTCAGGGTCAGCACGCCCAGACCGGCCAGAATCCCTTTTTCGACTAACTTCGCCATTTTTCCACCTCCTCTGTGTCTGGATACGGACAGGCCTCACAGCCCGATGACGCGCAGTATCTCGGAGACGAATTCGGATAAGCGGACCTTCTCCCCCGGCGTCAGATTGTCCAGGTGCTCCCGGAACTGCTGGGCGTAAGAAAGCAGCACCGACGTCGCCCGGCGGTTGGCTTTCTCCACCAGGGAAAGGCTCAGGCTGAGCCCGGCGATGGAGTACAGCACCGCCCAGCCCGGCGGGCCGAAGAGCCGCAGGTGGGCGAAGATGCGCCGCGCCGCCGCCCGGTCCCGCAGGTCGTAGAAGACGAGGATCGTCGCCGTCAGCATGTCGGCGACGAACAGGAGCGGCGAGGTACGCTCCGGCAGCCGCAGGAGCAGTTCGTTGAGCAGCGTCTGGTAATCGTCCCCCTTCCCGGCCTCCAACGCCCGCAGGATGCTCGCTTTGGCCCGCTCCCAGTCCAGGTCGGCCAGCATGCCCCCGGTGAGGTCGTTCAGCACCCGCTCGGCCTTCTCGGTCGGGGAGAAGAGTACCCGCGTGCGCCCGCGCCGCCCCGTCGGACGGGCGGTCTCGGCCCGTACCAGCCCCTTGCTTTCCAGCAGACGGAGCATTTCGTAGGCCGTGACCGGGCGCACGTCTAACGCCTGGGCCACCGCGGCGTAGTGGACCGGGCCCGCGTGCTCCTTGTAGAGATCGAGCAGGCGGCTCAGGAATTCACGCTGACGGGGGGAAAGTTTCACCGGCGACCTCGACAGAGTTCCAAAAATTCCGAAAAAATTATAGCAGGAACGGGGGCGATGTCAAGGCGCGGCAATTTGCTCACCCCAACTTCAACATATCGCCCGCTTGTGGTATAATCCGCCCACATTCACCCAGGAGGGCACGATGAAGCCACCGCTCGACCCAATCCTCATCCACATCACCGACAACTTCGGCGTCCACTGGTACGGACTGCTCATCGTCACCGGCGTGCTGGCCGGTGCGCTCTACGCTTCCTGGCGGGCCAAACAGGACGGGGAGAACCCAGACCACATCTGGAACGGCCTGATCGTCTCCATCATCTTCGCCATCATCGGCGCCCGCCTCTACCACGTCTTTTCCAGCCCCGCCGGCGGGATGGTCGGCTGGTCTTACTACCGGCAGCACCCCGAAGAGATCTTCTACGTCTGGCAAGGCGGCCTCGGCATCTACGGGGCCATCGTCGGCGGCGTGCTGGGGGCCGCGCTCTACACCTTGTACGCCGAACTGAGTCCCCTCCGCTGGCTCGACTACGGCGCGCAGGCGATGGCTCTGGGAC
>JALWUZ010000324.1 GCA_027079895.1 Anaerolineae bacterium | reverse complement strand
ACGGACCGGCGCGGTCTGGATTTGGCGCTGGCGTTCGCGCGGGGCAAAATCACCAATCAGGCCGGCTTTCTGCGGTATGTGGCGAAATATCGGCAGGAGAAGGATCCGGAGTTGTATCAGGAGTTGCGCTGGTCCGCCGACGAGGTGCGCGATTTCCTGGAGGAGTTGCGTCACCTGAAGGGCGGGCGGGTGGACGAGGTGCGGGGGCAGGTGCTTTCGGCGGAGGGCCGCGCGGCGCAGAAGTATTGGGACGCGCTCAAGAAGGTAATCCCAGAGCGATACGGCTGGCCGGGGCGTAGAGGGCGCGGGGCGCGTGACCCGGTCAATTCGGCGTTGAACTACGGCTACGGGATTCTGTACAGTCAGGTCGAGCACGCGCTGGTGCTGGCCGGTCTCGACCCTTACGGGGGATTCATCCACACCGACCGGCCGGGCAAGCCGAGTCTGGTGTTCGATTTGATCGAGGAGTTTCGGCAGGTGGTGGTGGACCGCACGATCGTCGGGATGGCGAACAAGGGGGTCAAGTTCGAGTTGGACGAGAAGGGGTTGTTGACGGAGAAGGCGCGGCGGACGATCGCGGAGAAGGTGTTGGGGAGGTTGGAGGCGGCGGAGCGGTACGAGCGGAAGCGTCAGCCGCTGCGGGTGATCATTCAGAGTCAGGCGCGGCACATCGCTACCTTCGTGCGGGGAGACCGGGCGGCCTACGAGCCTTTCATCGCCCGCTGGTGAGGTGTCGGGATGCGGTGTCTGCTGGTGTACGATATTCCGCACGACGGGACGCGGACGAAGATCGCGGATTTCTGCCTGGATTACGGCCTGGACCGGATTCAGTACTCGGCTTTTATGGGGGACATCGCCCGGACGTACCAGGAGGAGTTGATGCTCAAGATTCAGGAGCGCTTGGGAGAGCGTCCCGGCAAAGTGCAATTGTTCCCCATCTGCGATAAGGATTGGCGGCGGCGGTTGGAGATTATCCAGGAGCGGGAGGATGGAGACGACTGACGAGCGGTTGGTCTTCACGGTGACGGACTTGAAGCAGTACGCCTACTGTCCGCGAGTGGTGTTCTACACTTACTGTCTGCCGCTGATTCGACCGCGGACTTTCAAGATGGAGGCGGGGGCGGCGGCGCACGAGCGGGCGAAGAATCCGGCCAAGCGGCGGACGTTGGCGGCGTATGGGTTGAAGTCGGGGAAGCGGCATTTCGACATGCCGGTGGAGTCGGAGGAGTTGGGGTTGCGGGGGAAGGTTGACCTGGTCATCGAGGTGGATGAGGGCCGGCACGAGTGGATACCGGTGGAGTACAAGCAGACGCGGCGGCGCACGGGGCCGCACATCAAACAACAAGTGGCGGCCTACGGGATGATGTTGGAGGAGATGTACGGCGAGGGTGTACGGCGGGGGTTCGTCTACTCGCTGGTGACGAGGAAGGCGGAGGAAGTGCGGATCACGGCTAGGCTGCGGGAGGCGGTGCGGGGGACGGTCGAGGCGATGCGGGAGATGGTGATGCGGGAGGCGATGCCGGAGCCGCCGCGTTGGAGGAGTCAGTGCGTCAACTGTGAGTTTCGGCGATTTTGCAACGATGTGCTGTGAGTCGCAAATCGGCGGGGGGAGAGTGCAGAATTCGATTTGCGCGTCGGGGGAGGCAGTGTGGAGTGGCGAGTGGTGAGGGGGTG
>JALWUZ010000323.1 GCA_027079895.1 Anaerolineae bacterium | reverse complement strand
CCGCTGGCCGGTCTCCGACTCCGGGGAGATCTGCTGCAACTCCTTGTCCAGAAACTTGTACCCCTGTTCCCAGTCTATCTCAGCGTAGGCGACGGGCGAGGCGAACGCGACGAACTCCTCGAAGTACCGCTCCAACGCCTCTTTCCACGCTCCGTCGTAGTCGGTGTGGATTTCACTCTCCATCGGACTCCTCTTCCAACACTCTTTCCGCTGCCGCCAGCCGGGCCAGGGTCTTCTCCCGCCCGATGATCGCCAGGGTGCCGAAGAGTGGCGGTGCGACTTTCTGCCCCGTCGTCGCCCAGCGGATGATGCCGAACAGTTGCCCCGGTTTGAGCCCCAGTTCCTCCACCAACGCCCGCAGCGGCGGCTCGATTGCCTCCGCCGTGAAGGGGGTCACTTCCGCCAACACCTCCCGCGCCCGCCGCAAGGCGGCCAGGCTCGCCTCCGGGGTCATTTTCTTGCCGACCAACTTCTCCGCCGGGGGCGGTGAGACCTCGCGGAACAGGAACTCGGTCCACTGCACCACCTCCGACAGTTTGCGCAGCCGCTCTCGAATCAGCGGGACGACGGCCAGAAGCCGTTCCCGCTCCTCCGGCGGGCAGGGGTCGGCCACCAGCCCGGCCCGCTGCCAGAAGGGAAGGAGTTGCTCGAAGAGGTCGTCGGTGGAGAGCCGCCGGATGTAGACGCCGTTCATCCAGTCCAGTTTTTTGTAGGAGAATGAGGCCGAGGCCTTGTTGACGCGGAAAAGGTCGAATTCCTCGATCAGTTCCTCCCGGTCGAAAATCTCCTGCTCCCCGCCGCCGGGAGCCCAGCCCAGGAGGGCCAGAAAGTTGAACAGAGCCTCCGGCAGATAGCCCTGCTCGCGGAACTCGGTGATGGAAGTCGCGCCGTGCCGCTTGGACAGTTTCCGCCCGTCGGGGCCGTTGACCAGCGGAACATGGCAGTAGACCGGCACTTCCCAGCCCATCGCCTGGTAAATCATAATGCGCTTGGGTGTGCTGGGAATCCAGTCGTCGCCCCGGATGACGTGGGTGATTTTCATGAAGTGGTCGTCCACCACCACCGCCAGGTGGTAGGTCGGGAAGCCGTCTGACTTGAGGAGCACCTGGTCGTCGAGGCCGCTGTTGTCGAAAACCACGTCCCCCTTGATGACATCGTGAACAACGGTACGCCCGGAAAGAGGGACTTTGAGCCGAATGACGTGCGGCTCGTCGGGGGAGATGGCGTCCGGCGGGAGATTGCGGCAGTGGCGGTCGTACATAATCATCTCCTTGTTGGCCCGCTGACGAGCCCGCACCGCCGCCAACCGTTCCGGGGAGCAGTTGCACCGATAAGCCCAGCCGCGCTCGATCAGTTCCTCGGCCACCTGACGGTACATTTCCAGGCGGCCTGACTGGATGTACGGCCCATACGGCCCGCCGACGGCGTACTCCGCCGCGTTCGCCATCCCGACGCGCTCCAACTCCTCCGCCCCGGGGCCCTCGTCCCAGTCCAGCCCCAGCCAGCGCAGGCCGTCCATAATCACCCGGATAGTCTCCGGGCGATACCGCGTCCGGTCGGTGTCCTCAATCCGCAGGATGAACTGGCCGCCCATCTTGCGGGCGAAGAGCCAGTTGAAGACCGCCGTCCGCACGTTGCCGATGTGCATCTCCCCCGTCGGACTGGGAGCCATCCGTACCCGTACCGTCATCTCGTTCGCTCCTTCAGTTTCTTCTCGATCTTCGCCCAGGTGTCCCGCAGTGAGACTGTCCGGTTGAACACCAGGTGCCCGGCGGTGGAGTCCGGGTCCACGCAGAAGTATCCCTGCCGCATAAACTGATAACGCGCCCCCGGCGCGGCCTCCGCCAGACTGGGCTCCAGTTTGCACCCCGACAGCACCTCCAGCGAGTTGGGGTTCAGGTTGGCGAGGAAGTCGCCGCCCTCGTCGGGGTTCTCTTTCGTGAAGAGGTGGTCGTACAACCGCACCTCCGCATCCACGGCGTGGGCCGCCGAGACCCAATGGAGCGTCCCCTTGACCTTGCGCCCATCGGGAGCCGCTCCGCCGCGCGTCGCCGGGTCGTAAGTGCAGTGCAACTCGATGATCTCCCCGGTCTCCTCGTCCTTGACCACCCGGTCGCAGGTGATGAAATAAGCGTGCTTCAGCCGCACTTCCCGCCCCGGCGCGAGACGGAAGTATTTGCGCGGTGGGTCCTCCCGGAAATCCTCCCGCTCGATGTAGAGGACTTTGGAGAACGGCACTTTGCGCGTCCCCATCGAGGGGTCTTTGGGGTGATTGTCCGCGTCGAACCACTCCACCTGCTCGTCGGGGTAGTTGTCAATGACCACCTTCAACGGGCGCAGCACCGCCATCGCACGGGGGGCGCGACGGTCCAAGTCCTGGCGGATGCAGTGCTCCAGGAAGGCGATGTCCACAACGCTATCCCGCTTGGCGACGCCGATGCGCTCGGCGAAATCGCGGATGGCCTCCGGCGTGTAGCCCCGTCGTCGCAGGCCGGAGATAGTGGGCATGCGGGGGTCGTCCCAGCCGCGAACGTGCCCCTCTTCCACCAAACGGAGCAGTTTCCGCTTGCTCATCACTGTGTAGGTCAGGTTGAGACGGGCGAACTCGATCTGCTGCGGATGGTAAATCCCCAGCGCGTCCAGGAACCAGTCGTACAGCGGACGGTGATCCTCGAACTCCAACGTGCAGATGGAATGGGTGATGCCCTCGATGGAGTCGCTCTGGCCGTGCGCCCAGTCGTAGGTCGGGTAGATGCACCACTTATCGCCCGTCCGGTGGTGAGTGGCGTGGAGGATGCGGTACATCACCGGGTCGCGCAGGTTCAGGTTGGGGGAAGCCATGTCAATTTTGGCCCGCAGCGTGCGGGAGCCGTCGGGGAACTCGCCGGCCCGCATGCGCTCGAACAGATCCAGATTCTCATCGACGGAGCGGTTGCGATAGGGGCTTTCGCGGCCCGGTTCCGTCAGCGTCCCGCGATACTCCCGCACCTCGTCCGCGCTCAGGTCGCAGACGTAGGCTTTGCCGGCCCTGATCAACTGGACAGCATACTCGTACAACTGCTCGAAGTAGTCGGAGGCGTAGAACTCGCGGTCTTCCCAATCGAACCCCAGCCAGTGGATGTCCTCCTTGATGGACTCCACGTACTCGACCTCCTCTTTGGTGGGATTGGTGTCGTCGAAGCGGAGGTTGCACAGCCCGCCGTACTCCTCGGCCAGTCCAAAGTTGAGGCAGATGGACTTGGCGTGTCCGATGTGCAGATAGCCGTTCGGCTCCGGCGGGAAGCGAGTGTGAACCCGTCCGCCGAACTTGCCGGTGCGCAGGTCATCCTCGATGATTTTACGGATGAAGTTGATCGTCTTTGTCTCTTCGACTGGATTTTCCATGATTGCTGCCTCCTCACGTGCAAATTGCGGGGGTTACGAAAACTGGGCCAGCGGCAGGGTGAAGTAGAACTCACTCCCGCCGCCGGGCGCGCCATCCGCCCCCACCCGACCGCCGAGTTTCTCCACGATGCGCAGGACGATGGAGAGCCCCAGGCCGTGCCCTTTGGTATCCACCTGTCCAAAGCGCGTGAACGGTTTGAACAAAGCGGCGCGGTCCTCCGGCGGGATACCCGGCCCGTTGTCACGCACCCAGAAACGGGCCATACCGTTCTCCTGGACGGTGGCTCCCAGTTCCACGCGCGGCGGACGTCCGCCGTGTTTCAGAGCATTGCTCACGTAGTTGACCCACACCTCCTCGATCCAGGGGCCGTACCCCAGCACCGTCGGCCACTCCGCCGGCAGGATGAGTTCCGCCTGGTACTCATCGAGCATATCGCCCAACCGCTGCTGCACCTCGGCGATGATGGCCGCCATATCCAGCGGGGAGACATCGGCTTTCGCCTGCCGCACACCGGCCAGAATCAGTATCTCGTCCACGATGTTGCTCACCTTGCGGCCACTGCGTGCGATGCGGCGCAGGTAGCGGAGCACCTCCTCGTTGGACAGCGTCCGGTACTGCTCCTCCAACGACTCGGCGTAGCCGACGATCAGGCTGAGCGGGTTTTGCAGGTCGTGGGCGACGGTGCTGGCGAAGGCGTCCAATTCCTCGTTGCGGGATTCCAACTCGGCGGTGCGGCGACGCAGCGCGTCAATCAGCCGGGCGTTCTCGATGGCGATGGCCGCCGAAGCCGCCAGCGATTCCAGCAGCCCCTGTTCGCTCTCGCCGAAGCGGTTCACCTCCGTGTGCAGCACCTGAAGCACGCCAATCACCCGCTGACGAGCCCGCAGAGGGACGCTGAGGATGGAGCGCATCTCGATACCGATTTCCCTGTCCACCTGCTTGAAGTGCCGTTGATCCTGCCGCGTGTCCGGGACGATGAGATAGCGTCCCGACTGCGCCACCCAACCGACGATACCCTGTCCTACGGGGAGCGTCCAGCCGAGCACCAGTTCCTTTCGGGGGCCGGTCGCGTGCCGACAGACCACATGCTGCCCCTCGTCGTCCATCAGCCAGATGGAGGAAGCGGTCGCGTTCATCAGGTGGCGCACTTCTTCCAGGACAGTGGCCAGCACTTTGCCGATGTCCAGCATAGAGGTGAGCGCGTGGCTGGCCCGTTCGAGGGCGGCCAACTCCCGATTGCGTCGTTGCAGAGCCTCCTCCGCCCGAATCCGCTCGGAGATGTCGCGGGCCACGATCAGGATGCCGATAATGCGGCCCTGCTTCACCAACGGGGTGGAACTCACTTCGACCGGCACGCGCTGCCCCTCTTTGTTGATGAACTCGGTGCGGTACAGGTGAACAGAGTCAAAGTCATCTCCGGCGTGCCAGCGGGCGCACCATTGCCGTATCTCCGCCAGGTACTCCGGGGGGAGGAAGTCCTCGATGTTGGCGTGGTGGACATCTTGCTCGCTGTAGCCGCTGATTTCCAGCCCGGCGCGGTTGACGTGGATGATGCGCCCGTCCAGGTCCAGAGCCAAGATGATGTCCCGCGCCGCCTCGGTGAGCAGGCGGTATTTCTCCTCGCTCTCCCGAAGTGCCTCCACCGCTCGGGCGCGGTCGGTCGTCTCCTGTTCCAGATAGTCAATAGCCCGCATCAACTCCGCCGTGCGCTTCCGCACTGTGGAAAGGCAGGTTTCTGAGTCGTCTTCCGCGCTCGTCCTGACGAAGCCGTTCCCCATCTCGCCCAGAATCGCGCTCAGACGCGGCAGTAGGGCCACTGTCTGTTCAGGCGGCAATCCGGCGGTGAGCAGCGGCGGGAGGGCCTCCAGGGTGGCTCCCAGGATGTCGGTGCAGAAGGCCGGGCAGCGCATCAAGGCGGCCCCCAACGCCTGCGCTTGCTCCCGATCTAACTCCTCCGCCGTCAACAAGGCGATGATTTGTCTCGTCCACCCGATGAAATACTGCCGGATGACTTCCCCGGTCTCGCACCCGGAGACACGCTCGCACCAGGCGGTGGCAATTTCCTCCAAACGGGTCTCCAACACCCTTTTTGTGGACAACGTTCCCGCACTCACCTCAGAACTCCAACTTACGATGGCGCATAACCACGTTCTCGGCCAGTCCAATCCCGATCATCGCCGTCAGCAGGGCGGCCGGGCCGTAACTGATGAACGGCAGCGGCAATCCGGCGACCGGCGTCAGGCCCAGGTTCATGCCGACGTTGACGATGATCTGGAACAGAATCATCGCCAGCGTCCCCGTCGCCAGCATCCGCCCGTAAGTGTCCGGTGCGAGGATGATGATGCGCAGCAGGCGGTAGAACAGAATCAGGTACAGGAGAAACAGGAGCATCACACCGGCAAAGCCCAACTCCTCGGCGATGACGGCGAAGATGAAATCGGTGTGGCGCACGGGCAGGTAACGCAACTGGCTCTGTGTCCCCTGTCCCAGTCCCTTGCCCCACGCCCCGCCGGAGCCGATAGCGATGAAGGCCTGACGCAGTTGGTACTCTGGGTTGCTGCTGCGGTTGATGAAGCCCCAGATTCGATCCTGCATGTACCCGAAACCCAGCGCGTCAATCAA
>JALWUZ010000322.1 GCA_027079895.1 Anaerolineae bacterium | reverse complement strand
TCCCCAGGAACGCCCCCTCGCTGATGGGCGTCCCCAGCACCCGCCGCGGGCCGAAGCGCACGAGCAGTTCCCGGTGCAGCAGCGGGGTATCCTCGCCGAAGAGGATGATGGTGGGGTCGGCGGCCATCGCCTGCCCCAGGGCGTCGTCAATGGCCTCGATGAAGTTCATCGTCCGCATCAGTCCCCCTCCTCCACAGCGGCGGCTACGCTCTCGGCCACCTCCCGCGCGACCCGGCTCTCCAACGCCTGCAACCGCTCAGGGTCGGCGGCGGACAGGGGAACGCGGGCCCGGTACAGCGGGTCGTTGACCTTGCTCTGACGCGGGTCGCGCCAGGCGGCCAGCAGCACGGCGACGACCTGCCGCACTCCCGCCATCCGTTCGCCGAACGGGGCCCCGCCGCGCCGCAAGAGGGCCCGCACCAGCGGCCCGGTAATCGGCACCATCTCCTTGAGCGGGTGCCGGAGCATCCGCAGCAGCGGGAAGCCCAGGAAGTGGCCTTCGAGGTGGACGCAGCGGGCGTGGATGAAGGTCGGGCCGCCCCCCTCCCGCGCCCGGACGAGGGCCGCCTCAGCCGCCCGCCAGACCGCCGCCACGTCGAGGCCGTCCACCGGAACGTAGGGGACGCCCAGGCCGCGCACCCGCTCCCCCATCTCCCCGGCGGTGACGGCGTGGGACGGGGTGGTGATGGCCCAGCCGTCATCCTTGCAGACGAAGAGCACCGGCAGTTGCCAGACGGCTGCCAGGTTCAGCGATTCCAGCAACATCCCCTGGTTCATCGCCCCGTCGCCGAAGAAGGCAACGGCGACCGCGCCGGGGCGCAGGTAGCGGGCGGCCAGGGCGAATCCGGCGGCGGCCGGCCCCTCCGCCCCCACCAGCCCGGAGGAGGCGGCCAGGTGCTCTTTGGAGAACAGGGGCATGTGCCCGCCCCGGCCGCCGCACAGCCCATCGGGCCGCCCCAGCATCTCCCGCAGGAGGAGGACGGGGTCCACCCCGCGCAGCAACATCGCCGCCGTGCCCCGGTGGTCGAGGGCCAGGGCGTCCTCCGCCCGCAGTTGGGGGACGACGCCGGCGATGATCGCCTCCTCCCCGGTGCCGAGGTGCATCTCGCCGGAGATGAGCCCCTCGTCCCACAACCGGGCGACCGCCTCCTCGAAGAGACGGCACTTCAGCATCAGCGCGTACAGGTTCCAGCGGTCGAGTCGCATACTCATGCCTCCCCTACTGCACCAAGAGCATCACCGGCAGGATGACCCGGTCGGCGCCGGTCGTCGTCAGGGCGCGACCGGTGGCCGGGTCGTACAGCCCCACCGCGATCTTCGCCGGCCCCCGATACCCCACGTCCTTGAAAGCCATCGGGTGGAGGTCAACGATCGTCTCCCCCGGCGTCCAGGTGTCGAACGGACGCCGCCCCCCCGCCGGGGCCCCGTCGTGCTGGGCGACCATCGTCTGCTCGTCCTGGGAGAGAAGGTGGGTGAACACCAGGTAGTTCATCGGACTGCGCCCGTCCAACGCCCGCCAGTAGAGCGTCAACGGGAGCGGCTCGCCGGGGCTGACCTCGAGGGACGGCAGGCTGAAGGAGACCAGTTCGGCGTAGTCGCCGTAGAACACGTGTACCTCGCCGGTGATCCCCTCCGGCGTGGCGGTCGGCGCGGGGGAGGGGGTCGCAGTGGGCAGCAG
>JALWUZ010000321.1 GCA_027079895.1 Anaerolineae bacterium | reverse complement strand
GAAGCGGCCATCGTGATCGAGGTCCACGCCGTAGTTGTCGAGGAGGTCGCCGAAACGGGCCCGGACGTCGTCGCTGTCGTTGGCGATGAGGGGGAGATAGACGGTGTGGCGTCCGAGGGTCGGCGTCTCCCTGGCGAACTCCCTGGCGGTGGTGGTCGGAGGACTGGGCCAATCGTCGGGCGGGCTGCCGGTCACTTCCGGTTCCTGCGGCCAGCCGAAGTAATCCACGAAGCGGGTTTCCCACCAGTCTTTCTTGACGATTTTGGCGGTCTGGTTGGTCTTGTCCATATCCCAGGAGGCCAGTCGGTACTCGTCCTCGTTGGGCCCCCACCAATTGTTGACCTCGCTCTCCTTCCAGTTGACGGCCCCGGCGTAGACGCCGTTGCCGTAAGAATACCAGCCCAGGGTGGTGCGCAGGGAGACGTAGCCGTGGGCGAACGAACTCGTGCCGTCACAGGGCGCCTCGTAGGCGTTGTATCCGCGCATGACGTACCAGGTGTCCGTGAGCGGGCCGGTTGGGGGGTGCGTCCACACTTCGGTGGAGTGGTCCCAGGTGCTGTGAATCCAGTCGGTGAAAACGGGCCGGGCGGGGATGCCGGCGGCCCGACAGAAAGCGGATAGGAGGCTGGCCACAGTGGTACATTCGTTGCGGTAAGGGTAGTTGGGGTCAACCGGAGTGCATTTTTCCGGGTTCAGGGTACACCAGGAGTTGCTGTGGTATCCCGGCCACTGCACGCAGGTGACGATGTCCGCATGTTCGGCCAGTTTGTTGGCAGCGTCCCAGGTGTTGGTGGTGCCGTTGATGGCTCCGATGACATGCTCGTCCAGGATGAAGTACTTGTATTGCATGTTGCCGAAGTGCCAGCCATAGCCATGGGAGATGAACTCGCCGGCGGGAATCCAGGAGTAATCGCTGCTGTCGTACTCGCGCTGGTTTTTATCCTCCGAGTAGTGGATGGAGGTGTTTTCGCGGTCGTTGTCGGGGTCGTCGTCGTAGAGAAAGGTGTCCAGGAACTCCTCGCTCACGTCGTCGGGCAGTTGGAAGATGACGTACAGGTTGAGTTTCTTGTCCCAATACTTATCCTGGATGCCGATTTCGTACTTCCCGACGGTGCCGTCGGCGGGGATGTGGATGTCCCAGCGGGCGGTGCATGGGTTCCAGACGGGGGTCAGGGTGGTAAGGGACGGGAGCGACTTGGTGATCACGAGATGGGCGTCGAGGGCGCCGCCGACGGAGAAGGTGGTGCCGCGCCGCACGATGACGGCGTCCCGGTGCCATTTGGGCATCACGATGTACCGGTTGCCGAACTTCTGCCAGGAGTAGAACTCTTTGGTCTGGAAGGAGTCCTGGTACTCGACGTAAATGCCCGGGTCGCGGTCTTTGGAGGGGTTGGTGCCGTACAGTTTCTCCTCGCCGTCGGAGAGGCCGTCGTTGTCGCTGTCGGGGTCGAAAGGGTCGGTCTGGTAAGGGCCGCCTGAGGCGTTGTACCAGCCTCGTTCTTCCAGGGAATCGGGCAGGCCGTCCTCGTCGGTGTCAACGGAGAAGGGGCCGCTTTGGGCATTGACGACGGCGGTGAACGATAGCAAAGCGATGAAGACAAACAGAACGCACAGAATGGGCCGGGTGTACCTGGGAGTCATAATCGCACCTCCTGTAGGGAGACCGGGTGGACAGGTGACGAGTTGGTGAGGTGGACGGTGAATTTCGTCCTGCCAGTATAGATGATTCGGGTAACAGAGAAGTCACAAAACCACTAATGTTCCTCCACCCTCCGATACCACTCCACCGTCTTCTCCAATCCGGTGCGGAAATCCACGGTGACGGAGTAGCCGAGGCGGTCTTGGGCGCGGCTGATGTCGGCCAGGGAGTGGGTCACGTCGCCGGGGCGGGGCGGCGCGAAGGTCGGCTCGATGTCGGTGCCCAGGATGTCGTTGAGGGCGGCGACGAGTTCCAGCAGGTTGTACCGCTGCCCGCAGGCGATGTTGAAGACTTCCCCGGCGACGCCGTCGGCGGTGGCGGCGAGGAGGTTGGCCTGGACGTTGTTGGCGACGTAGGTGAAGTCGCGGGACTGGAGGCCGTCGCCGTAGATGACCGGCTGGCGCCCGGCCAGCATAGCCTTGATGAAGAGCGGAATCACGGCGGCGTAGTGGGAGGCGGGGTCTTGCCGGGGGCCGAAGACGTTGAAGTAGCGCAGGCTGACGGTCTCCAGGCCGTAGATTTCGGTGAAGGTGCGGCAGTAGTACTCGGCGGCCAGTTTGGAGACGGCGTAGGGCGACTTGGGGTTGGGGGGCAAGTCCTCGCGCTTGGGCAGGGAGGGCGAGTCGCCGTAGATGGCGGACGAGGAGGCGTACACCAGCCGCTTGACCTGGGTCCCCCGCGCGGCGATGAGGATGTTGAGGGTACCGGTGATGTTGGCGTCGTTGGTGGTGGCGGGGTCGTCCACGCTGCGCTGGACGGAGGGGATCGCCCCCTGGTGAAGAACGTAGTCCACGCCGCGGACGGCGCAGTAGCAGGCGTTCAGGTCGCGCAGGTCGCCGGGAAACAGTTCGATATCCTTCAGCACGCCGGAGAGGTTGCTGCGCCGCCCGGTGCTGAAGTTGTCCATCACACGCACCCGCTCCCCACGGGCGAGCAGTTCGTGGACGATGTTGGAGCCGATGAATCCGGCCCCGCCGGTGACGAGGTAGAGGGCCATCGGAGGGTCTCCTTTCGTGTGGCCTGATGAGAGGTCGGGGATATTGTCCCTCAAATTCGCTCCTTTGGCAAGTGGTCATAAACTGTTATAATAGCGTCCGTCATTTTCGAGGAGGTGACAGATGCATTTCCCCCGTCGCAGCGGCCTGCTGATGCACCCGACCTCCTTACCCGGACGGTTCGGGATTGGGGATTGGGGCAGTGCGGCCAAGCGTTTCGTGGATTTTCTGACCCAGGCGGGTCAATCTTACTGGCAGATGTTGCCTTTGGGCCCGCCCGGATACGGAGCCTCGCCCTACCAATCCCTCTCGGCCTTCGCCGGGAGCCCGCTGCTCATCAGCCCGGAGAAGTTGGTGGAGGCGGGGCACCTGTCGGCGGCCGATCTGGCCTCCACGCCCGCCTTTCCCGTGGAGCGGGTGGATTTCGAGGCCGTCGGGCCGTACAAGGAGGCTCTCTTGAGGCGGGCCTTCGAGAATTTCCGCGCCGATGCCCCCGATGAGCAGCGGGAAGCGTTCGCCCGTTTCTGTGCGGAGCAAGCCTTCTGGCTGGACGATTTCGCCCTGTTCGTGGCCCTGAAGCGGGTTCACGGCGGGCGTCCCTGGTACGAGTGGCCGCCGGAGGTCGCCACCCGCGAGCCGGCGGCCCTGGCCCGCTGGCGGGACGCGCTGGCCGACGAGGTGGAGGGGCAGAAGTACCGGCAGTGGCAGTTTTTCGCGCAGTGGCTGGCGGTCAAGCGGTACGCCAACGAGCGCGGAGTGCGCATCATCGGGGACATACCGATCTTCGTCTCGCTGGACAGCGCGGACGTGTGGGCCAATCCGCACCTATTCCGCCTCGATGAGCGTTCGCGCCCGACGGTGGTCTCCGGGGTGCCGCCGGACCGGTTCAGCGCGACGGGGCAGTTGTGGGGGCATCCGCTCTACCGCTGGGACGTGATGGCGGAGAACGGGTACCGCTGGTGGCTGGCGCGGTTTCGGTCGCTCTTTACCCAGGCGGACGTGGTGCGGGTGGATCATTTTCGCGGCTTTTACAACTACTGGGAGGTGCCCGCCGGCGCGGAGACGGCGGTTCACGGACGTTGGCGGCGGGGGCCTGGCGCGGCCCTGTTCCACGCCGTCACCGACGCGCTGGGAGAGGTGGCGATCATCGCCGAGGATTTGGGGGACTTCGACCCGGAGTCCCGCGCCGGGGTGGACGCGCTGAAGCGGGAGTTCGGCTATCCGGGGATGAAGGTGCTCCAATTCGCTTTCGGCGACGGGCCGACGGCCCCGTTCCTGCCGCACAACTTCGAGCGGGAGGGGGTGGTCTACACCGGGACGCACGACAACGACACCATCGTGGGGTGGTATCAGGTCACGTCCACCGCGGCGGAGCGGGAACACGTCCGGCGGTACCTGGGGCGGGACGGGTCGGACATCGCCTGGGACTTGATTCGGCTGGCGTGGGGGTCGGTCGCGCACACCGCCATCACCACAGTACAGGATTTGCTGTCTCTGGGGCACGAGGCGCGGATGAACACGCCGGGGACCGCCGGCCCGCCGAACTGGCGCTGGCGGCTGCGGCCCGGCGCGTTGGACGCCGCAGTTGCGGCCCGTCTCCGCGATCTGACGGAGGTCTACGGGCGGCGACCGTGACGCGGCGCGATGTCTATGTCCACTAAACGGGACTTGGCCTCTATCTTCCTCCTCGCTCTGGCGGTGCGGCTGGCGACGGCCCTCTTCATCTCCCAGCCGGGGTACATGGACGCCGCCTACTATGCCGACGGCGCGTTGCTCATCGCCCAGGGGGACGGTCTCGCCGAACCTTTCTTGTGGAACTATCTGGACGACCCTTCGGGGCTGCCCCACCCCGGTTTTCTCTACTGGATGCCGCTGCCGTCGCTGGTGGCGGCTGTCGGGGCGGTGCTGGGGGCCGATTCCTACCTGGAGCTGCAACTCCCCTTCGTCCTCCTCGGTGCGCTGCTCCCGCTCCTCGCTTACCGGGCGGCCCGCGCCGTCGCCGACCGGTTCGCGGGCTGGGTAGCCGCCCTCCTCACCGTCTTCAGCGGCCTGTTCTTCCCCTACTGGCCGCTCCCGGAGACGTTCGCCCCGTTCGCGCTGTGCGGCGGCCTGGCTCTCTACCTGGCCGGTCGGGAGGAGCGCGGCGGCCCGCTCGTCTGGCTGCTCATCGGCCTGCTGACCGGCCTGGCCCACCTGACCCGCCCCGACGGGCTCCTGCTCCTGCCGCTGGTCGGGCTGCCGCTGCTGACGCGGGGCTCCCGGCGGCGGGCGGCGATGTTGGCCCTCGGCTATCTGGCGGTGATGGCCCCCTGGTTCGCCCGCAATCTGCGCGTCGTCGGCGCGGTGCTCCCCCCGGCGGGCAGCAAGACTCTCTGGCTCACCACTTACGATGACCTGTTCTGTTACCGCTGTGACCTATCCCCGGCGGCCTACCTGTCCTGGGGATGGCGGGCGATCGTGCGCTCCAAACTGTGGGCGACGGGGGTCAACTTGCAGCGGTTGTTGGCCGAGGACGGGTTGGTGTTCATGCTCCCCTTCATCCTCGTGGGGCTGTACCGGCTGCGCCGACGGCGGCTGTTCGCCCTCGCCGCCGGGTACTGGGCGACGGTCTTCGTCGTCCACTCGTGGGCTTTCACCTTTCCGGGGCCGCGCGGGGGGTTCTTTCACGCCTCCGTCCCGGCTCTGCCGTTTCTCATGGCCGCCGGAGCGGTGGGGCTGGAGGCGGCGGTGCGTCGGGCGGCCCGTCGCCGGCGGTGGCGGCTCTCTCATGCCCGGCGGATATTCGGCTGGGCGGCGGTGGTCGGGGCGTTCGCGCTGAGCCTCTACGCCGCCGGGGTCGCCATCCCCCGCTGGAACCGCGCCGACGCCGTCTACGACGCGGTCGGGCGTTGGTTGGACGGTCACGAGGCGGCTGAAGCGGTGGTGATGGTCGCCAATCCCCCGGCCTTCTGGTATCACACGCGGCACCGGGCGGTGATGGTGCCCAACGGGGACGCGGCGACGCTGCTCACCGTCGCCGGGCGGTACGGGGTGCGGTACGTCCTGCTGGATCGCAATCACCCGGCCCCGCTGGGCGGGCTTTACGCCGGGGAGGATGTCCCCTCCGGCATGAGCGTCGCGCACGTCTGGCAAGGAGAGGGCGGCCCGGTGGTGCTGTACGCGGTGAGGGGCAAATGATTATTCGCCCGCCGGGGGCGGGGTTGGGCGAGGTTGGGCGAGGTGGGCGAATGGTTATTCGCCCTGTGGAGCGAGGGGCGAATGGTTATTCGCCCTTACGCCCTTACATCGTTGCGGCGTGTGGTGGTCGTAGGGGCGAAT
>JALWUZ010000320.1 GCA_027079895.1 Anaerolineae bacterium | reverse complement strand
GGGTTACGAGTTGGACCGCTTCGAGCACGAGTTGGTGCTGGTGGTGCAGGAGGACGACGGCCTGGCGGTCTTCACGGGGTGCTCCCATCGGGGGATTCTCAACATGGTGGACACGGTCGCCAAGCGGTTCGCGGGGCGGCCAATCAAGGCGGTGTTCGGCGGATTCCACCTGATTGGGCTGCCGTTGTTCAACTCGATGGCGGGCAGTCGGAAGGAGGTGGCCGCCATCGGGCGGAAGATGTTGACGTATCCCGTCGAGAAGGTGTACACCGGCCACTGCACCGGAGCGAAGGCGTACTGGGTGCTGAAGGAGGCGATGGGGGAGCATTTGGAGTATCTGCCGACGGGGCGCAGTGTCGAGGTGTGAGATGTCCGGGTATCGCTTTCGGGAGGAGACGCGGGTACTGGACGCCCAGGCGCGGGCCGACGCGCCCGGTCAGTTCGTGGAGTTGCCGGACGGGGTGGTGCATTACGAACTCGCCGGGCCGCCGGAAGGGCCGCTGGTCGTGCTGATTCACGGGTTCTCGGTGCCGTACTTCGTCTGGGACCCGACTTTCGACGGCCTGGTGAAGGCCGGGTTCCGGGTGCTGCGCTACGACTTGTACGGACGAGGGTATTCGGGCCGCCCGGAGGCGGTCTATGGCGGGGACCTGTTCGAGCGGCAGTTGGATAATCTGCTGGACGCGCTGGCGATCGCCCGTCCGGTGAACGTAGTGGGGCTTTCGATGGGCGGGGCGATCGCGGTGGTGTTCGCCTCCCGTCACCCGGAGGAGATCCGGCGGCTGGCCCTGCTCGCTCCGGCGGGACTGCCGCAGAAGCAGCCGTTGGTGGCCCGTCTGGTGAGGCTGCCGGTCATCGGCGAGTTGGTGATGGATTGGTTCGGCAGCCGGGTGCTGGTCTCCGGTCTGAAGGATGATTTTCATCAGCCCGGAGGCCCGCCGGAGGGGTACGCGGAGCGATACCGCCAGCAGTTGCAGTACGTCGGGTTCAAGGGGTCGCTGCTGTCCACGCTGCGGAGCGGGCTCCTGACGGGCATCCGGGACGCTTACGCGGAGGTGGGGCGGCACGAGTACCCCGTCCTGTTGGTGTGGGGACGGTGGGACCGGGTGGTGCCGTTCGCTCTCAACGAGGAGGTCAGGCGGCTGATACCGAGGGCGCAGTTTCACATCGTGGAGAACGCGGGGCACGCCGCCCATTTCGAGCGGGCGGAGGAGGTCGTCGAGGTGCTGAGCGGGTTCCTGAGCGGGACGGGATGAGGGGGATGCTCACCGCTGTCGAGATTGACGTGAGAGTCAAGGAGTGGGAGACTCAGGGCACGGAGTTCAAGCGTGAGTTTTCCACTGACCCCATCCGAAAGACGCTCGTCGCTTTCTCGAACGACTACGCCGAGGCCGGAGGCGGCGTTCTGGTCATTGGGGTGGACCCCTCCACGCGCTCCATAGTCGGCGTGGATGACCCGGAAGGGACTATGCGCCGCGTGACCGGCCTGTGCCGCGATGGTACCATAGTTCCGACCCTGGCTCCGAGGATTTACCCCGTTGAGGTACGCGGCAAGACGGTCGTCGTGGTCGAGGTGAGGCGGAGCGAGAGGCGGCCTCACCGAGCGAACAACATCTGTTACATCCGTGTTGGGCCGACCACGCGCAAGGCTACACCTGATGAGGAGTTCGAGTTAGTCCGCCGGTCCGAACGCTTCCCGTTCGACATGTTGCCGGTCAGGGAGGCTTCCTACGAGGACCTGGACCTCGTGAAGTTCGCGCGGGAGTTCCTGCCCAAGCGCGTGGCGGCGGATGTTCTGGACTTGAACGGTCGCTCGCCGGTGGAGTGGGCTGAGCATTTGAAGTTTCTCATCAGAGAGGGGGAGCGGCTGGTTCCCACGGTGGCCGCGATTCTCCTGTTCGGGAAGGAACCGCAACGGTTCTTTCCTCACAGTTCGATTGATTTCATCCGCTTCGGAGGCGATGACCCGTCCTATCCGATTTTGGATCGGAAGGAGTTGACCGGCACTCTGGACGCGCTGATCAAGGCCGGGGTCGAGGTGGTGGAGCGGTATATGGTGCGCGGGTATCGCTTTTCGGAGCGGTCGCCCGTGCGAACGGACATAGTCGAGTATCCCTTGCGGGCGGTGCGGGAGGCGATCGCCAACGCGGTGGTGCATCGCGATTACGAGCGAACCCGGACGAACGTTTCCATCAAGATGTTCGACGACCGAATCGAAATCCTGAGTCCCGGCGGGCTGTTCGGGATTGTGACACGGGAGAATTTCGGGACGGGCATCAACGATTACCGCAATCCGACTCTCGCGGTGGGGCTCAACCTGATGGGGCTCGTCGAGCGGGCCGGCACGGGCATTTTCCTGATTCGCCGCCAGTTCCGGGAGAACGGGGCGTTGGAGCCGACTTTCGAGATCGGCGACCACTATCTGCTGGTGAAACTGCCGGCGCACCCCGACTACCTGGGCGTGCGGCTCTACCAGAAAGGCCTGACCGCGCTGGAGCGGGGCGATAGGAACGAGGCCGCGTCCCTGTTCAGGCGGGCCGCCGAACTCGTCCCGCGCTTCCCGGAGGTCTGGGCGGCGGTCGGGCGGCTCGAAGGGCTGTACGGCAACATCGCCGAGGCGCGGAAGGCTTTCCAGGAGGCCATAGTCCACAACCCCCAGTTCGAGCGGGCTTATCTGGAGTGGGGGAAGGTGGAGGGGCAGGCGGGTAACGTCGAGAAGGCGCGGGAGGTTTTCCGGCAGGGGACGCAGGCTCTCCCCGAAAGCGCGGCTCTGTGGCACGCCTGGGGGCTGTTGGAGCAGGGTCAGCGGAATTGGGAGGCGGCGGCGACGTTTTTCAGGAAGTCACTCGCGCTGCAACCGGATGAGCCGGGGCTGCTCTGGTTCGAGTTGATGCGGGTGCTGATACGCCTGGACGCGCCCGTCGAGGAGGTCGCGAGGTGTTTCGAGGCCGCTTACTCGCGCGGCTTCAGGTCGCCGGAACTCTTCTGGCGTTACCATCGCTATCTCTCCGTCCGGGGGAGGTGGACAGAGGCCCGTCGGGTATCGAGGTTGGCCGAGAGGGACGGAGTTGTCATCGCCCCGGCGGGGCCTGAACTGTACGTAGGCCGCTTGCCGACGGCTGTCCCGATGAGCAAGTTGCGCGGTGAGATCGAGTCCTTGTTCTGTGAAGCAGGTTTCGAGGTGGAGAGGGTGTTCATCCACAAAAGCCGCCGGTTTGGGTTCGTCACCCTGGCTGAAGGGGCGGATGTCGAGCGGGCTGTTGCGACTTTGAACGGCGCGGTCTTGCTGGGCAAACGGATCGTGGTCGAGCGGAAGCGGGAACGGAAGCCGTCCGTTTCGAGTAGACGGGCGGAGGGGTAGGAGTGGTATGAGCCGTATCGGGGTTTTCGTCTGCCATTGCGGTATCAACATCGCCGGGACGGTGGATGTGGAGCGGGTGGCCGCCGCGGTCGCCCGGCATCAGGACGTGGTCTACACCACCACTTACAAATACATGTGCTCCGAACCGGGGCAGCAGTTGTTGCGGGACGCCATCGTCGAGCAGGAACTGGACGGGGTGGTGGTGGCGGCCTGCTCCCCTTCGATGCACGAGGGGACGTTCCGGCGGGCCTCCGGCTCTGTGGGGATGAATCCCTACCGGTGCGAAATCGCCAACATCCGGGAGCAGTGCTCGTGGGTGCATGCGCGGGAGCCGGAACGGGCGACGGAGAAGGCGATCGAGATCACCTACACGGCAGTGGAGAAGGTGACGTGGGACGAGGAACTGGAACCGTTCCGCATGCCGCTGACGAAACGGGCGTTGGTCATCGGCGGGGGGATCGCCGGGATGCAGGCGGCGTTGGACATCGCCAACGCGGGGTATCCGGTGGTGCTGGTCGAGCGGGAGGAACGCCTGGGGGGAAAGATGGCCCGCCTGAGCGGGACGTATCTCAACTTCTCCGCTGCGCCGGACTTGTTGGCCCGCAAGGTGGAAGAGGTGCGCCGTCATCCTCGAATCGAGGTGTTCACCGGGGCGCAGGTGGAAGCGGTCGAGGGGTACGTGGGGAATTTCATCGTCACGGTGGCCGGCGTGCAGGTGAAGGTGGGAGCGATCGTGCTCGCCACCGGCTGGGACCCGTATCCCCTGGAATTGCTGCCGGAGTACGGCGGCGGCGTGCTCCCGGACGTGGTGGACGGGCTGACGTTCGAGGAGATGCTGCGCAGCGGCGACGGCCTCCATCGTCCCTCCGACGGGAAGACGCCCCGTGAGGTGGTGTTCGTCCAGTGCGCCGGGTCGCGGGACCCGGAGCGCGGCGTGCCCTACTGCTCGAAGGTCTGCTGTATGTACGTCGCCAAGCAGGCGATGATGTTCCGCGAGCGCGTGCCGGGGGGGCAGGCTTACGTGTTCTACATAGACATCCGCTCCGCCGGCAAGGGGTACGATGAGTACGTCCAGCGGGCGATGGAGCAGTTCGACATCCTGTACCTGCGCGGGAAGGTGAGCAAGATTTTCCGGGGCGGCGAGAGGGGAGACCGGGTGGTGGTCTGGGGGGTGGATACGCTGAGCGGCATGCCGGTGGAGGTGGTCGCCGATTTGGTGGTGCTGGCGACGCCGATGCTCCCCAGCGACGGCACGGCGGAGTTGGCCCAACGGCTGCGGGTGGGGACGGGGCCGAACGGTTTCTTCAGCGAAGCCCATCCCAAGTTGCGCCCGGTCGAGAGCCTGACGGCGGGGGTCTTCCTGGCCGGGGTCGCCCAGGGGCCGAAGGACATCCCGGAGACGGTCTCCCAGGCCTCCGGGGCGGCGGCTAAGGTGTTGCAGATGTTCGCCCGCCGGGAGATGACGCAGGAGCCGACGGTCGCCAGCGTCATCCCGCAGTTGTGCGCGGCCTGCGGGGCCTGCGTGGAAGCCTGTCCCTACGGAGCGCGTGAGATTCATCCGGTGGAGCGGATCGCTACGGTGAACGCGGCGTTGTGTCAGGCCTGCGGGGCGTGCGTGGTGGCCTGCCCGAACAAGGCCAGTCAGATTCGGAACTGGACGCCGAAGCAGGTGTTGGCGATGGCCGAGGCGGTGGTGTGGTGAGTCAGAGGATCTCCATCCGGCGGTTTATGGCGATTCGGGAGGCGGAGGTCGCCGTGCCGCGTCTCCTGCTGCTGATTGGCGAGCAGGCCAGCGGGAAGAGCACCATTGGCAAGTTGATCTACTTCTTCAAGTCGCTGCGCCGAGACCTGCTCTACCTGCTCTACGACAGTTTCGCGGAGGAGGGGAACGACTGGGAATCGCTCTACGCGGAACGGGTCGCGGAGAAGTTCTACAGTTTCTTCGGCGATAGCCGCTGGCTGGGCGACTTCGAGGTGTGCTATTTCTACGCGCCCGAAAAGTATCTCACCTTGTCGGCGCGACCGGATGGCCCGCCCCGGTTGGAGTTCGGAGCGGGGCTGCGCCGGGCCGTCTTCGAGGAGGGACGGGTGGCGGCTTTGATGCGCGATATGCGCCGCTTCGCGCCGCGCCGGAACGCTTACGAGACGGTCGAGTTCCAGAAAGCGGTCGCCGGGCTGGAGCACTGGGTGGACGAGATTTTCGAGGATGACCGTGAGCCGCTTTTCATTCCGGCGGGACGGAACATCACCGTCAATTACCCCGAACGGTTCAAGTTGGATTTCTACGGCAGTCTGAGGGGCGACCTGGCGCGGATGGAGGACGATGCCTCCCGTCCACCGGCGGTGGATCTCCACCTGATGGTGCAGTTCTTGGAGCAGGTGGAGGTGATCAAGAGCCGGTTCGAGGAGGGGGATTTCAGGAGTCTGGCCGCAAGCGGCGCGGCGGGGAGAGACCGGGCGGCCCGGCGTCTGTTGGATTTGGCGGTAGAGAAGGTGCGGGAGGTGCTGAAGGGGGAGTACCGCCGCAGCCGAACCGACGAGATGATTTTCTACGATGAGCAGGGGTTCGTGTACCTGAACCGGGCCTCATCCGGGCAACAGGAGGTCATCCGTATCCTCCAGGATTTCTTCCTGATTCTCCTGGATCAGGAGCGGGTGTTTCGG
>JALWUZ010000319.1 GCA_027079895.1 Anaerolineae bacterium | reverse complement strand
TCACCAGTCTCACCTTCGACCCGCCTAAGGCGGGGCTTCGGGCGCTACCGGCTCCCATGGCGTGACGGGCGGTGTGTACAAGGCCCGGGAACGTATTCACCGCAGCGTGCTGATCTGCGATTACTAGCGATTCCAGCTTCATGCAGTCGAGTTGCAGACTACAATCCGAACTGAGACCGGTTTTCGAGATTCGCTTACCCTCGCGGGCTCGCTCCTCGCTGTACCGGCCATTGTAGCACGTGTGTCGCCCGGGACGTAAGGGCCATGAGGACTTGACGTCATCCCCACCTTCCTTTGGTTTGTCACCAACAGTCTCCATAGAGTCCCCAGCTTCACCTGATGGTAACTATGGACAAGGGTTGCGCTCGTTGCCGGACTTAACCGAACATCTCACGACACGAGCTGACGACAGCCATGCAGCACCTGTGCAGGCGTCCCGAAGGAAACAACCATCTCTGATTGCGCCACCTGCATGTCAAGCCCCGGTAAGGTTCTTCGCGTTGCATCGAATTAAACCACATGCTCCACCGCTTGTGCGGGCCCCCGTCAATTCCTTTGAGTTTCAACCTTGCGATCGTACTCCCCAGGCGGGGCACTTACTGCGTTTGCGACGGCACCGACCACGCACTCAAATCGACTCCCCGATTCCAGTGCGCGGCCGACGCCTAGTGCCCAACGTTTACGGCGTGGACTACCAGGGTATCTAATCCTGTTTGCTACCCACGCTTTCGCGCATCAGCGTCAGATGTCGCCCAGATGACCGCCTTCGCCACCGGTGTTCTTCCTGATATCTACGCATTTCACCGCTACACCAGGAATTCCATCATCCCCTACGACTCTCAAGTCCGGCAGTTTCAAATGCAACTCCACGGTTAAGCCGTGACATTTCACATCTGACTGACCAGACCGCCTACGCGCCCTTTACGCCCAATGATTCCGGACAACGCTCGCTCCCCCCGTATTACCGCGGCTGCTGGCACGGAGTTAGCCGGAGCTTCCTCTGATGGTACCGTCCTGATACCGGCTTTCCACTCCGGTATCCTCTCTTCCCATCTGACAGGGCTTTACACTCCGAAAAGCTTCTTCACCCACGCGGCGTTGCTGCGTCAGGGTTGCCCCCATTGCGCAATATTCCTCACTGCTGCCTCCCGTAGGAGTCTGGGCCGTATCTCAGTCCCAGTGTGGCTGATCATCCTCTCAGATCAGCTACCCATCGTCGGCTCGGTAGGCCGTTACCCTACCAACTACCTAATGGGACGCGGGCTCATCTTAAGCCGACGCAATTGCGCCTGTCTTCCCGCAATGATGCCATCGCAGAATATATGTGGTATTAGCCCGCCTTTCGGCGGGTTATCCCTCGACTTAAGGCAGATTACCCACGCGTTACTCACCCGTCCGCCAGTGTACTCCCCCGCACTCACTTTGTGCACGATCTCCTGCACAAAGTGAGTGCGGGGTTTCCCCTTGACTTGCATGTGTTAAGCACGCCGCCAACGTTCGTCCTGAGCCAGGATCAAACTCTTCGTTGTTCCTTAACTCTTCTTAACTCAAATTCTTCGCTCGGTTGTTTGGACCCACCTCGCGATACACTCTCTCTTGTCTAAGAACAAAAATGGGCGCCGAACTCCTCTGGCTACCCATCTCTTCGCTTCCCGATGTTTCTCGAAAAGCGGACGCAAATATATTAC
>JALWUZ010000318.1 GCA_027079895.1 Anaerolineae bacterium | reverse complement strand
GCCTCCGCCGCTGCCGGAGGGAGCGCGTCCGGCGACTGCCCGGCCCAGGCCGCCAGCAGCCGAAGCGCGTCCTCCTCGCTCCACGGGGCAATCTGGTACTCGAAGTCCGCCAACATCGCCAGATAGCCGTTGTCGTGGGTGGTGAAGAGCAGCCGCCCGCGTGAGTCCAGGACGTTGAACAGTTCCAGGTGGGCGATCTCCTCCACATCGTCGAGAATCAGGAGCACAGCCCGCCCGCGGAACAGTTCCCGCAGCCGGGCCTTCCCCTCGGCGACGGCGTCCATCGTGGTGAGTTCCACTCCGACGCGGCGGGCCAGTTCCGCCTGGAGGAGCGGGACGTCCGGCTGATGGCCCAGGCGAAGCCACAGTATGCCGTCGGGGAAAGCGCGGCGCACGTCCTCATCCCACGCCAGCGCAGCGGCCAGCACCGACTTGCCGATCCCGCTCATCCCCAGCCGACCGGGGGCCCGCTCCGCGCCGGTGATGACCAGCAGCCTGGACGTGGTGTCGAGCAACGATTCCTTGAGAGCCCTCATCCCCTCCGGGCGGGGCAGGAAGTGCGGCGGTAACTGAGGCAGCCAATGCTCGTAGTGCATACTCCCTCCTTCCGGCGTCCCGACCGAAGCCGCGACGCCATCGTGGACTGCTCAGATTATAACCCAGCCTCCCTATTTGACAACAAGCGCATTTCGTATACAATTCTACCGTTTTGACGGGCAATCCTCGAATACTTGCACATCGTCACATCGCTACACGGCCCCAAAGTTCGTCGAGCGGGCTGAAAGGAGGTGATGATCGCCAGCGTAGTTCCCGCGAGCAGGCTCAGAAAGGGCGTGGCGTCCCCGCAACGTGGCGAGCCTGTCAGTTGTCCCCCAAAATCAGGAAACACAGGAGGAGATAGAATGAAATTCAAAATCGCTGTTGTCAGCATGCTGTTGCTCGTCAGCATGATCGTGACCGCCTGCGGGCCGAAGGCAGCCAAATTCGAATGCACTGATCCCATCGGCTGCGTTGACATCGCCCCCGGCGACCCCATCCACATCGCCTACATGCTGACCGTCACCGGCTCCACGGCCTTCTTGGGCGAGGACTCCAAGGGTGCCATCGAGATCGCCATCAACGACCGCGGCGGCCAACTGCTCGGTCATCCCATCCAGTTGACCGGTGAGGACTCCGGCTGCTCCGCCGACGGCGGGCAGACCGCCGCCACCAAGATCGCCTCGGATCCCACCATCGTAGGCGTCATCGGCACCAACTGCTCCAGCGCGGCCACGGCGGCCCTGCCGACCATCAGCCAGGCCGGGCTGGTGATGATTTCGCCGTCCAACACCGCCCCCGCCCTGACCGACCCCAACGGGACCTGGCAGCCCGGCTACTTCCGCGCCTGCCACAACGACAAGTTCCAGGGCAAGGTGGCCGCCGACTTCGCCTTCAACGAACTGGGGGCCCGCACCGCCGCCACCATCCATGACGGCAGCCCCTACGCCGACCAGTTGCAGCAGGTCTTCGCCGACCGCTTCAAGGAACTGGGCGGTGAAGTCACCTTCCAGGGCGCGGTCAATGTGGGCGACACCGATATGCGCTCCGTGTTGACCTCCGCCGCCGCCGACAAGCCCGACGTGCTCTACTTCCCGATCTTCGAGCCGGAGGGCGACTTCATCGTGGCGCAGTCCTCGGAGATCGCCGGC
>JALWUZ010000317.1 GCA_027079895.1 Anaerolineae bacterium | reverse complement strand
CCTCCCGCCCCAGGACGTAAAGGAGTTCCGCCGCCGCCACAGGCTGCCGCGCCGCTTCGTGCTCTCCGTCGGCACGCTGGAACCGCGCAAGAACCACGTCCGCCTGGTGGAATCCTTCGCCCGCCTCGCCGCGGACGACCCCGACCTCCACCTGGTGCTGGCCGGCGGCAAGGGCTGGCTGTACGGCGACCTGTTCGCCAAAGTCGAGACACTGGGGCTGCGGGAGCGGGTGCTGTTCCCCGGCTACGTCCCCAACGGCGACCTGCCGCTCTGGTACAACGCGGCGACGGCCTTCGCCTACCCCTCGCTGTACGAGGGATTCGGGATGCCGGTGCTGGAGGCCCAGGCCTGCGGCACGCCGGTACTGACGGCGAACGTCTCATCGCTGCCGGAGGCCGCCGGCGACGGAGCCCTGCTGGTCAACCCGCTCGACGTGGAGGAGATCGCCGCCGGCCTTCACCGCCTGCTGACGGACGCCGCCCTGCGGGAAGAACTGCGTCAGCGCGGACTGGCTCACGCCCGGCGTTTCTCCTGGGCCCGCACCGCCCAGGAGACGGCCCAGGTCTATCGGCGGGCCGCCGGTGACGACGAGGGGGTGAAAGCGTGAAAACCCGCCGCCTGGCCCCCTGGGGGGTCATCATCTCCGACGTGCTGCTCATCAACGCCAGTATGATCCTGGCCTACTGGGTGCGCTTCGACCTGCAATGGTTCCGCGACATCAGTTACCACCACCCGCTCTCCGCCTACCTGCCCTTCTCGGCCCTCTTCACCGTGTTGATGCTGGTGGCGTTTCGGATGGATCACGTCTACCAGCGGTGGCGCGGCCGCTCGTGGCTCGACCAGGTCTACCGCATCATCAACGCCACGGCGAAGTCGGTGGTGGTGATTATGGCGGTCACTTTCATCCTGCGACCGCTGCAATACTCCCGCCTGCTCATCTTCGAGGCCGGGGTAATCGCCATCATCCTGCTGGCCCTCTCGCGGGCGGTGCAGAACTGGGTGCTGACCTACCTCCACGCTCACGGCGTCGGCGTCTCCCGCGTCGTCATCGTCGGCGCGGGGGAAGTGGGACGCACCGTCATGCGCACCATCGTCGCCCTGCCGGGGCTGGGATACCAGGTCATCGGCTTCGTGGACGACAACCCCCAGAAAGGGGAGACCGACATCGGCCCCTTCAAGGCCCTGGGCCCGCTCCGCAACCTCTCCACCATCATCGAGGAGGGGGATGTGGACGAGGTCATCATCACCTTGCCCTGGATGTACCACCGCAAGATTATGTCCATCGTGCGGGAGTGCGAGCGGCAGGACGTGAGCGCGAAAATCGTCCCCGACCTGTTCCAGATGAGCCTCAGTCAGGTGGATATTGACGACCTCGGCGGCGTACCGCTCATCGGCATTCGGGAGCGGGGGATTGGCCGCTGGGCGTTGCTGGTCAAACGGGGGGTGGACATCGCGGGGGCCGTCGTCGGGCTGACGGTGGGCGCACCGCTGATGGCCCTCATCGCCCTGGCGATCAAGTTGGAATCGCCCGGCCCGGTCCTCTTCCGGCAGACGCGGGTCGGGGCCGGCGGGCATCTGTTCGAGATGTACAAATTCCGTTCCATGCGGGAAGGGGCCGAGGCGGAGTTGGAGAAACTGCGCGAACTGAACGAGGCCGACGGACCGCTGTTCAAAATCCACAACGACCCCCGCCTGACGCGGGTCGGGCGGTTGCTGCGGCGCACCAGTTTGGACGAACTGCCCCAGTTGTGGAACGTCCTACGCGGTGAGATGAGCCTGGTCGGGCCGCGCCCCCCCATTCCGGCGGAGGTGGATCTCTACCAGCGATGGCACAAGCGGCGGCTGGAAGTCCGGCCGGGGATGACCGGCTTGTGGCAGGTCAGCGGGCGCAGCCTCCTCAGTTTCGATGAGATGGTGCTGCTGGACATCTACTACATCGAAAACTGGTCGCTGTGGCTCGACTTCAAGATTATGCTCCGCACCATCCCGCAGATGCTGTTCGGCAACGGAGCCTACTGAGAGCACGGACGCCGCCGGCCCGCTCGTCCGACGGCGTCCGTCGTACCCGGCCGCCAGGCCGGTCAATCGCCGCCCTGCAACTTCCTCTTGAGCAAATTCCCCAGCCGGCGGATACCCTCCACGATCAGTTCCGGCTGAGCGTAGGAGAAGTTGAGCCGCATGGCGTTGTTTCCCCCGTCGAGGTTGGGGTAGAAGTTGATGCCCGGCACGTAAGCCACCTTCTCCCTGACCGCCTCGTGGAACAGTTCCTGCGTGTCCAGCGGCTCCGGCACCCGCGCCCAGAGGAACAACCCCCCGTGCGGATGCGTCCACGAGGCCCCCTCCGGCCAGAACTCCGCCAGCGCGTCCAACATCGTGTCCCGCCGCTCCCGATAGACCTCCCGCAGCCGCTTGACGTGCGGCTTGAGCAGGCCGCGCTGGCAGATGTCGGCGGCGATGTACTGCACGAAAGTGCCGGTGTGCAAGTCGCAGCCCTGCTTGGCCTGGACGAACCGCTGCATCAGCACCTCCGGGCAGACGATCCAGCCCAACCGCAGCCCCGGCGTCATCGTCTTCGAGAACGTCCCCAGGTAAATCGTCCGCTCCGGTATCAGAGTGCAAATGGGCAGGATGTCCTCCCCCTCGTAACGCAGTTCGCCGTAGGGGTCATCCTCGACTACCGGCAGGTCCAACCTGGTGGCGACCTCGGCCAGATAATCCCGCCGCTCGAAAGGCAAAGTAGTGCCGGCCGGGTTGTGGAAGTTGGGCAGGACGTAGAGGAACTTCGGCGGGCGGCCCGTCTCCGCTACGACGGCGTTGTAAGCCTCCTCCAGCCGCTCGACCTGCATACCGTCGTCGTCGAGGGGGATGGTCTTGAAACGGGCCTGGTAGGCCCGCCAGGCCTGAATCGCCCCTAGATAAGTCGGACTGCCGGTCAGAACGTAGTCGCCGGGGTCGAGGAAAATCTTGCCGATTAGATCCAACGCCTGCTGGGAGCCGTTGGTCAGCAGGATGTTCTCCGCGGACGCCGGAACGCCGTACTTGTGCATCGTGGTCGCCAGGTACTCCTTGAGAGGCCGATGTCCCTCGGTCGCGCTGTACTGCAACGCCTTGGGCCCTTCCGTGCGGAGGATGTAACGACAGGCCTCGTCCACTTCCCGGATGGGGAACAGTTCCGAGGCCGGCAGTCCCCCCGCGAATGAGATGACATCCGGCTGCTGGGTGAGTTTCAGCAATTCCCGGATGGCGGAACTTTTCATCCCGGCGGTGCGCCGGGCCAGATGGGGCTCCCAGTCGAGAACCGGTACACTGCGATGCACATCCATGTTCACTTCCATCACTCAACCTCCTGTCTGTTCTCTTCGGGCCGTCATAGGCGGCCGGGGCGGATAAAAAAACCCTGGGGCTCGTGGCAGGCACCCAGGGTATGCGTTCCGTGCTCATCCTCGGCAAGAATCAGGCTGCCGAGAAATGCCGGGACGGTTAGGGACAACAAGCGGATAATCAAGCGGGACATCGTTTTCACGCCATCGCCTTTCGTACCATCCGACGCCGATAATTGTATCATCATCGAAAAAATAGGTCAAATGGAGGTATGTCATCCCAAGTGGCGATAAACGCAACTTGACGCACAGTCCACGTTGGAGTATCCTTGCAACCGCACACATCTATCCGGGGAGGTGATCTGTGTACAAAATTCTGCACAAAGAAGTGCTGAGCGACGTGAACAAGTTGATGGTCGTGGACGCACCGGAAGTCGCCCGCAAGGCCCAGGCCGGTCAGTTCATCATCCTGCGCATAGACGAGCACGGCGAGCGCATACCGCTGACCGTCGCCGACTACGACCGGGAGGCCGGCACCATCACCATCATCTTTCAGGAGGTGGGCAAGACGACGATGCAGTTGGGGACTCTGGAGCCCGGCGACGACCTGGCGACCTTCGTCGGGCCGCTGGGCCATCCCTCGGAGATCGAGGACTACGGGACCGTCGTCTGCGTGGGCGGAGGCGTGGGAATCGCGCCCATCTACCCCATCGCCCGCTCCCTCCACGAGGCCGGGAACAACGTCATCTCGATTATCGGGGCCCGCAACCAGTCCCTCCTCTTCTGGGAGGACAAGATGCGGGCCGTCAGCGACGACCTGATCGTCTGCACCGACGACGGTTCCTACGGGCGCAAGGCCCTCGTCACCGAACCGCTCAAGGAGTTGCTGGAAGGAGAGCGGGATATTGACCGCGTCTGGGCCATCGGGCCGGCGATTATGATGAAGTTCGTCTCGCTGACCACCCAGCCGTACCAGGTGCCGACCATCGTCAGCCTGAACACGATTATGATAGACGGCACCGGGATGTGCGGCGGCTGCCGGGTGTTGCTGGAAGACGGGGCGCAGTTCGTCTGCGTGGACGGGCCAGAATTCGACGGCCACAAGGTGGACTGGGACAACCTCCTGGCCCGCCAGCAGTTCTATCGGGAGGAGGAACGGATCGCCGTGGAGCACTGGGAAGAGCACTGTCGTTTGAACGCCGCATTGGAGGAGGGGGCTTAAATGGCTACGTTGACACAACGGGAACGGCTGCGCATCCCGCGCCAGGAAATGCCGTCGCAGGATCCGCAGGTGCGGATTGGGAATTTCAATGAGGTCGCGCTGGGCTTCACGTTGGAGTTGGCCCAGAAGGAAGCGGAACGGTGCCTGCAATGCGCCATCCCGCACTGCATCGAGGGCTGCCCGGTCGGCGTGCTCATCCCGCAGTTCATCCGCGCTCTGCGCGAGGGGGATATGCACGGCGCGGTGGAGGCGATGAAGGTCAACAACAGCCTGCCGGCCATCTGCGGGCGGGTCTGCCCCCAGGAGGTGCAGTGCGAGCAGTCCTGCGTCCTGGCGAAGAAGGGACAACCGGTCGCCATCGGACGGCTGGAACGGTTCGTGGGGGATTACGAGTTGGCACGGCGCACCTGCCCGCTGGAACGGAACCCGGCGACCGGCAAGCGGGTGGCGATCGTCGGCGCGGGGCCGGCCGGCCTCACCTGCGTCGTGGACGTGGCCCACGAGGGGCACGAGGTGGTCATCTTCGAGTCGCTGCACACCCCCGGCGGCGTGCTGGTCTACGGCATCCCGGAGTTCCGCCTGCCCAAGCAGACCGTCGTCCAGAGCGAGATTGACTACGCCGTGGAGTGCCTGGGGATTCAGATCCGCACCGACCACGTCATCGGGCGGATTGCGACGCTCAACGAGTTGTTGGAGGAGTTCGACGCCGTCTTCCTGGGCACCGGCGCGGGACTGCCCTCGTTCCTGCGCATTCCGGGCATCAACTACAACGGCGTCATGTCGGCCAACGAGTTCCTCACGCGGGTCAATCTGATGAAGGGCTACCTCTTCCCGGAGTACGATACGCCGGTCAAAGTGGGGAAGAAGGTGGCGGTCATCGGGGCCGGAAACGTGGCGATGGACGCCGCCCGTTCCAGCCTGCGGCTCCAGACCCTCCAGGCGCAGAAATCCGGCGGCGAGCCCGGCGAGGTCCACATCGTCTACCGGCGTTCCAGGGCGGAGGTGCCGGCGCGGGCGGAGGAGGTGCATCACGCCGAGGAGGAGGGGGTCATCTTCGACTTCCTCACCAACCCGGTGGAGATTCTGGGGGACGAGAAAGGGAACGTCGTCGGCATGCGCTGCATTCGGATGGAACTGGGCGAGCCCGACGCCTCCGGGCGGCGGCGTCCCATCCCCATTGAGGGCTCCGAGTTCGAGATGGAGGTGGACACGGTCATCATGGCCCTGGGCACCAGCCCCAACCCGCTGGTCTTCGTGGACGCGGCGGGGTTGGAGCGGAGCAAGCACGGTACCGTGGTCGCCGACCGGCAGACAGGCCGCACGACGATGGCGCGGGTGTGGGCCGGCGGGGACGTAGTCACCGGCGCGGCGACCGTCGTCAGCGCGATGGGGGCCGGCAAGCGTGCGGCGGCGGACATCAACGCCTACCTGCGCGGCGAGATCAACCCCTGGGCCGAGTAGCCGACGCGGTTCGGGAGAGAAGACGAGGTGCGACGCACTTTGGG
>JALWUZ010000316.1 GCA_027079895.1 Anaerolineae bacterium | reverse complement strand
ACCAACTTTTCCATCGCCGCCAATCGCCGATGGAACACCGCCGACGGGGGCAAGGGAGAGGAGACGATTTGGTTCCGTATCACCGCTTGGCGGCAACTGGCGGAGACGTGCAACGAGTATCTCAAGAAAGGGCGGCAGGTGCTCGTCGAGGGGCGGCTGATCCCCGACCCGAATACCGGCGGGCCGCGCGTCTATCAGCGTCGGGATGGCTCTTGGGGCGCGTCCTTCGAGGTGCGGGCCCTCACCGTCAAATTCCTCGGCGGACGCAGCGACACCGCCAGTTCCATCCCCACCATCCCGGAGGAGGCTCCACCGCCGGAGCCGGGCGAGAACGAAATCCCCTTCTAGCGTCACGGCTCACCGGGGCGGGTGTGACCCGCCGATTCACGCCGACGGATGCCACTGCCGACCTGCTCGCCGGTGTCCGTCGGCGGTTTCCGTTTCCCGCAGATTTTTCCCCAGGAGAACAGGTATGGCTAACCGCCGTCGTCAGATGCAGATCAACGTCGAGGTGCCGCCGGATTTGGAGGCCACGTACTCCAACCTGGCCCTCATCACCCACTCCGCCTCCGAGGTGATCATTGATTTCGCCCGCGTGCTGCCGAACACCCCCAAGGCGAAGGTCTACGCCCGTATCATCACCACGCCGTTGCACGCCAAACTGCTGCTGCGAGCCCTGAAGGACAATCTGGACAAGTTCGAGGCCCAGTTCGGCGAGATCAAGATGCCCAACGCCGGGGACGCGCTGGCGCAGCAGTTCTTCGGCGCGGTCAAGCCCCCGCAGTTGCCGGAGCAGTAGCCGATGGAGCAGTTGGAGGCCGTCGCGGAGCGTATCAAGGCCAGTTTCGAGGCCCGCAACGAGGCCCGTAACGAGGCTCTGCGCCGCTCCCGCGAGTTGATTCGGCTGTGCGCGACCGCTATCCGGGCCAGTCATCGGGATGAGTGGGAGGCGGCCCGCGACTTGCTGGCCCAGGCGGACGCGCTGGCCGAGCGCGTCCAGGAGATCGTCGCCCCGTACCCGGATTTGCTCTCCGCCGGATACACTCAGGACGCGCTGAAGGAACTGGTCGAGGCGCATGCGACGCTGGCGCTGGCCCAGGGTGCGCCGCTGCCGGAGCCGGAGTCGCTGCGCGTGCCCTACCCGGCCTATCTCAACGGGCTGTGCGAGGCGGCCAGCGAGATGCGCCGCCGCTGTCTGGATGAACTGCGCCGCTGGCACACCGCCGAGGCGGAGCGGCTCCTGGGGGCGATGGATGACATCTACGACCTGTTGGTGACTTTCGATTTCCCCGACGCCATCACCGGCGGACTGCGGCGGCGCGTTGACCAGTTGCGCTCCGTCCTGGAACGCACGCGCGGCGACCTGACCAACAGCCTGCGGCAGGACCGGCTCATCCGCGCCTTGCAGGAGTTCGAGGAGCGGTGCCCGTAGGCCGGACGCCGGAGTGGGGCGATGGACGGTGAGGAGCGGGTCATCCGCGCCAGCGAAATCGCTCAGTTCGTCTACTGCGCCCACGCCTGGTGGCTCGGCAGCGTCGAGGGACGCCCCTCTGCCCATCGGCGGGAGATGCGGGCCGGGACGGCTGCCCATCGGCGGCACGGGGTCGGGGTGCGGCTGACTCTGTGGGCCGCGCGGCTGGGGTACGCCCTCTTGCTGCTGGGGGTGTTGCTGGGGGTGGTCTGGTGGCTGGGGC
>JALWUZ010000315.1 GCA_027079895.1 Anaerolineae bacterium | reverse complement strand
GGCGTGGTAGTGCAGTGTGACCGTGACCGCCTCCCGGTCGCTGACCAACGTCGTGACCGTGACGCTCTCGCCGATGGCGGGATAGGCCGGGGTCTGCCGCGTCCCGACGATAGCCGGCGGCCGGCCGACGTTGAGCCAGCCGGGGGTAGGCGCGGTGAGCACCCGGCCGGGGCCAACGCCGTCGGGCAGGCGACCGTAGGAGGTGCCGGTCGTCAAGGCGGTGTAGGTGAGCACCGAGACGAGCGACCGGTTGAAGACATCCTTGTCGAACAGGGCGACCGTCCCCCCGCCGACGGTCAGGGTAAAGTTGGTGTGGAGCGGCCCGGCGGCCTCGTCCCCGTCCGCCGCGAACAGCACCACCCCGCCGGGCGGGATGAGCGTGTCGGTGGGGACGCGCCAGCGGGTCGGCTCGCTGATGATGTCGGTCAGGTACATCCCGTCGAGGTTCCAGGTGAGGGCGTCGCTCCCGTTGTACACCTCCACCCAACCCGGCCCGACCTCGTTGATGGTGAGCGGCAGGGTCAGCGCGGGACAGAAGCCGGGCATCTCCCCCTGCAAGAAGGCGATGCGGTTGGTGATGTAGGTCTTCAACTCGTCCGGCCCTTCGGAAAACTCGAACCCCTCCGGCTGCCAGCGGTTGGTGTCCGCCTCGGCCCAGGTGTGGATGTAGTCGTAGGCGGCGTCAATGCGGGGGAACATCTCGGCGGGGCTGAACTCGTCGTCCATAATCTCCGCCAGGCGGCGACAGTAGAGGTAACGGTACTCCGGCACGCCCATCATCCGGTCTATCAGCCCGTTCCATTTGCCGTCGCACTTGGGGCTTTCGTGGGTGCCGCTGTCAATGGGATTATCCCAACTGAGTTCCGTGTCGAGCAGGCCGCCCCATCCGGTGCCCCACATGTTGTGGCCGAAGGTGAGGTCCAAATCCCAGGGGAAGAAGAGCCAGCGGTCGGTGCTGAGGTCGTGGTACATGTAGTAGTTCTTCTCCATCATCTCGAAGTTGCCGATGAGCACGTTGACGGCGTACCAATCGGTCCACTCCTCGATGTCCAGCCTCTCGTTCATGGCCGCCGTGAACTCTTCGTCGGAGGCGTAGGAGATCGTCTCGATGAAGGAGATTACGTCGGTGATGCTGCTCTGGCGGTTGGTCTTCTTGGGGTAGTAGTACTTGTACCACCACAGCCGTACCCAGGGGTCAGTGTAGTGGAGGGCCTTCAGGCTGCCGTAGTAGGGTTTGTAGAGGTTGCCGTGGATTTCGAGCCCCATCCGATGGAGGAAGCGGGTGTCCACCTGCTCGACCTGGGAGAAGAAGCCGTAGTAGTCGTCGTTGATGTTCAGGCGAGCGTAGGTGGCGCGGGGGGCGGGCACACCGACGCGGGAGAACAGGTCGTAGGCGATGTAACTGCGCAAGAAGGTCTGGTCGGGGTAGTCGGCATTGAGGTTCAGTTCATCGCTGCCCTGGAAGAGATCCGAACCGGGGAAAAACACCTTCCAGTTCTTCTTCGGCATCAGCCGGGAGACGTCGCCGCGCAAACGGGTCTCCACGTCCCAATTGCGCTCGTAGAAGAAGGTGGCCGGAACGGGGGTGTCGTTGTACAGATTGTTCTCGTCCAGCAGCCAGGCCAGGTCGTTGGGGGCGATGGAGAGGCTGTACAGGGGTACTTCCGGCAGAGGGGTCGGGGTCGGCGTGGGAG
>JALWUZ010000314.1 GCA_027079895.1 Anaerolineae bacterium | reverse complement strand
GAAGCCTGGGTAGACTTCATGCTCTCCACCCGCTTCCAGGAGGACATCCCACTGCACATGTTCATGTTCCCCGCCAACGAGAACGCCGCGCTGCCGGAGGTGTTCGTCCAATTCGCCGTCATCCCGGAGCACCCGGCGCAGGTGGACTACACGGCCATCGAAAGCCACCGTCAGCAGTGGGTCGAGGACTGGGCCGAGGTGATGCTCCGTTAGGGCAGCCGGTGATGGACGAAAAGCGGTACGCGCTCCCGGTCATCCTCTTCCTGGCGCTCTTCTATTTCTACCCGCTGGGGTCAATCATCGCGCTCTCCTTCGCGCCGCAGGGCCACCTCAGCCTGGAAGGGGTCGAGCAACTCGTCTCCAGTCCCTACTACCTGCACATCCTCTGGTTCACCACCTGGCAGGCGGCCCTCTCCACCCTGTTGACCATCGCCATCGGGCTGCCCGGTGCGTACATCTTCGCCCGCTACGACTTCCCCGGCAAGTCGCTCATCCGCGCCCTGACGACCGCCCCGTTCGTCCTGCCGACGATCGTCGTCGCGCTGGCCTTCACCGCCTTGCTGGGGCGTCGTGGACTGCTCAACGCGGCCTTGATGGGGATTTTCCACCTCGACCACCCGCCCCTCGACCTGCGCTACAGCCTGGCGATCATCCTCCTGGCGCACGTGTTCTACAACTACACGCTGGTGTTGCGCATCGTCGGGGCCTACTGGGCCAATCTCGACCCGCAGATGGAGGAGGCGGCCCGCGTCCTGGGGGCCAATCGCCGCCGGGCGTTCCTGGAGGTGACGCTCCCGCTGCTTATGCCGGCCATCGCCGCCGCCGCGCTGCTGGTCTTCGTCTTCTGCTTCACCAGTTTCGGCGTCATCCTGGTGCTGGGCGGGCCCCGTTTCGCCACGCTGGAGGTGGAGATCTACCGCCAGACGGTGCAGTACCTCAATCTGCCGCTGGCGGCGACGCTCTCGCTCGTCCAGATGGGGCTCACTTTCGGGCTGATGGCCGCTTACGCCCGCCTCCAGGCCCGGATGAGCCGCCCGCTGACCCTCCGCCCCCGCCGGACGACGCAGCGGGCCCCGGTCAGGCGGCACGAGCGGCTGTTGGTGCTCGGCAACCTGACGCTGATGCTGCTCCTGCTGGGGCTGCCGTTGGCCGCGCTGGTCGGGCGGTCGCTGGACGTGGACAACTACCGCCGCCTGTTCGAGAACCCGCGCGGCTCGGTCTTCTACGTGCCGCCGGTGGAGGCGGTGCGCAACTCGGTCGGCTTCGCGCTGGCGACGGTCGGGCTGGCGGTGACGCTGGGGCTGCTGTCCGCGCTGGCCCTTTCCAGGCCGGGGCGGATGGCGGCCCTGCTCGACCCCGTCCTGATGCTGCCGCTGACCACCTCGGCGGTGACGCTGGGGCTGGGGTACATCGTCGCGCTGGACAAGCCGCCGCTCGACCTGCGGACATCGCCGCTGCTGGTGGTGCTGGCCCATACGCTGGTCGCGCTCCCCTTCGTCGTCCGCAGCGTCCTGCCCGCCCTCCGCTCCATTGACCCGCGTCTGCGGGAGGCGGCGGCCATCCTGGGGGCGTCTCCGTGGCAGGTGTGGCGGGAGGTGGACTTGCCCATCGTGGCGCGGGCGACGTTGGTCGGCGCGGTCTTCGCCTTCACCGTCTCGATGGGGGAGTTCGGGGCGACCAGCCTCATCGCCCGCCCGGAGCGGCCTACGCTGCCGATCGCCATCTACCGCTTCCTGGGACGGCCCGGCGCGGCCAACTACGGCCAGGCGTTGGCGATGTCCACGCTGTTGATGGCGGTCTGTCTGCTGGGGTTCCTGCTGATCGAGCGGTTCCGCGTCGGGGAGATGGGGGAGTTCTGACCCAGCGCACCAAGCACGCTGACCGTCTGCAACCGCACCGCGTCGTCGGGGGAGCCGTCCACCGCCAGCCGCGCCCCATTCTCCACCAGGTACATGCCCGTTTCCAGGACGTACTCCCCCGGCCCGCCGTCGGCGCAGACGGCGACGGTGTGCCGGTCGGCGACTACCTCGCCGGGCAGCCACAACCCCGTCGGATACGTCCCGTCCACCGGCGGCCGGTCATCCTGACCGCAGAGCGAGCCGTCGGGAGCCACCAGGTGGACGAAGACGGTGTAGTCCTCGTCCAACGTCGCCAGCGGACGCCAGTACAGCACCACCGCCAACGTACCCCCCAGGGCGACCTCCTCCGCCGAAAGGTCGTACCCCACGAGGGATACCTTCCCCCCCAGCGTGACGCTGACGGGGTGGGACACCGCCGGCAGGTCGAAGGTGCGGGTCAGCGGCCGCACGGTGACGGTGTTCAGCACCTCCCGCCGCTCGCCCACCGTCAGCCGCAGGGGGTAGTAGCCGGGCGGCATGGTGCGGGGGATGCGCGGGTCGTACCGGTCGGCGACGATCTCCCCCTCCTCCCACAGCGGGAACGGGTAGGTTCCGTGGACGGGCGCGGCGGCGTAGATGACCTCATCCCCCAGCGCGAGGCGCACCGTGGAGGCGGGCGGGGAGTCCCGCTCCGCCCGCCAGAACAGCGTCAGGTAGAGATGCTCGCCGGGGCGCAGGGCGGGGGTGTCCAGGTTGTAGCCGAGGAGCGTCAGGCCGTCGAAGGGGGTGTCCAGGTGGCGGCGGATGTGGAGGTCGGCGACGGCAGGCGGCGCGACGGCCCGGCCCAGCGTCACCGGCAGCGGGACGCGCAGGCCGGCGTAGCGGCCCGTCTCGTCGAGCAGGGGGAGCGACCGGTCACTGGCGGCCGAGTAGAGGCCGAAGCGGACGGCGTACTCGCCGGGGGGCGTGCCGGGGGCGACCGGCAGCCGGAGGTGTTCCACCACCACCTCCCCCGGCGTCCACTGGACGGAGGGGTAGTGGAACGGCTCCGCCTCCCCCCAGACGAAACCCCAGGGGTCGGTCAGGCGGGCGACGGGGCCGTAATCGCCCTGGTCCGGCGGGTTCAGGATGCGCAGCCAGACGGCGACCTGGGTCTCACCGCCGGAGCGGGGCTCGCCGACGACGGCGTAGCCGGTCACGCGGGCGATGTGGGCGAAGTCGGCGTCGAGCGGGCGCGGCGGGGATGGGCGGTCGCCGGGACGGACGCGGTAGGCGCGGAAGGCGGGCGCCCCATCGGGGCCGTCCGGCGCGGCGACGGGGACGCGGCTCCCCTCCGGCAGCAGCGATCGTACCCAGTCCAGGTCGCCGTCCGCCGAACGGGGGTAGATCAGCAGCCCCTCCCCCGCCGCCGGAAAGACGACGGTCGCCCCGCCGGTGAGCCAGCGCACCTTCCGGTAGTCCCGCGCCAGGAAGGCCACCGTCGGGTGGCGGTAGTGGACGCTGGCGACGTAGGGAGTGACGTCGGTCAGGTCGTTCGCGTTCAGGTACGCGGCGACGGCTGCCAGGTCGCCATCGGCGGCGTAGTACAGGTCGGCGGAGGTCGCCCAGCGGCGGAAGTAGGCGTCGGCGGTGGGGAGGGCCAGCGACAGGGCGTACAGCAGCCCTACGACGCCGGTCAGCCGCGCCCGTCTCCCCAGCAGCCGCCTGAGTCCGAGGGCCGGGAGGAGGTACAGGAACGGCAGGAGCCCGACGGCCCGCAGGTTGCTGGGGGTGATCTCTCCGGTGGCGAGGGCACTGGGGAGCAACATCGTCGGCAGGTAGGCCAGGAGGAAGGCGCGGGTGGGGGCCGGCAGCGGGCCCGTGAGTAAATGGAACAGGCCGACGAGGGCCAGGAGAGCGGTCAACGGGTCGAGGAGCGGGCGGCCGGGGAGGTTGAAGCGGATGTAGGGGTCGCCTTCGAGGAAGAACATCCCCAGGCAGGCGCGGACGCCCCGCCAGGCGGCCTCCCAGTCACCGGCGGCGACCTGCCGGGCGCGGGCGAGGAAACTGCCCGGATGGGTCAGCCAGTAGTGGGCCAGCGGGGAGATGGTCAGCGCGGCGACGAGGAGGAACAGGGCGACGGCGGCTATGCGCTGCCGTCCGCGTCCGGCGCGGAACCGCTCCTCACCGACCAGGAGGGCCGCCGCCAGCGGGATGGGGAAGGCGCGGGCCGCCAGGTAGGTGTAGGCCGTCAGCCCGCAGAAGAGCCCCGCTACGACCAGCCAGCGGCGCGAGGAATGGCGCAATCCACGCCACAGCGCGGCGACGGTCAACGCCTGGAGCAGCGGCTGGGCGACGGCGCGGAAACCGTACCGGCTGAGGAGGAGGTGCCAGAAGGAGGTGGCGAGGAACGCGCCGGTCGTGAGGGCAACGGGGGCCGTGTCCGGCGACGGGCCGCCGAGCAGTTCGCCGGCCGCCCAGACGGTCGCGGCGACGGTCAGCAGGCCGAGCAGGGCCGCGCTCAACCGGAGGGCGAACGGAGTGCTGCCGAGCAGTCTCATCCACAGCGCGGCCCAGTAGAAAAACAGCACCTCCTTGCCGGTGTAGGAGGGGATGAAGACCGGGTGTTTGAGGCCGGCGGCGATCTCACCGGCCAGGATGCCGTTGGCCGCCTCGTCGTAGTGCAGGCCGACGGGCAGGGTGGGCAGGCGGTAGAGACGCAGCCCCGCCGCCACCAGCAGCACAACCATCAGGGCGTAGACCGTCCCCGTCGCGAGGGGAGGCCGCCTCTCAGACGCCGGAGTTCCCATCCCTGCGCTCGCCAATGATCACGCGCCGGGTGCGGCCGGCGGCCTCCGGCGGGCCGATGATGCCCATCTCCTCCATCTGCTGCATGAGACGGGCCGCGCGGGGATGGCCGATGCGCAGCCGCCGTTGGAGCAGCGAGGCGGACGCGCTCCCGGTCCGGCGCACCAGCGCGATGGCCTGCGGCAGCAGGTCGTCCCGCTCCTCTCCGAGGCCGTGACTCGCGGCCTGCTCCGCCGGGGTCATCATCCGCTCCCAGGGGGCGGGCTCCGGCTCCTCCCCGGCCTGCTCCCGCCAGAAGTTCACCAGGCGCTCGATCTCCTCCGCCGAGACGAAGCAGCCCTGCACCCGCACCGGATATCCGGCGTCGGCGGCCAGATAGAGCATATCCCCCTGTCCCATCAACGTCTCCGCGCCGGGCATGTCCAAAATCACCCGTGAGTCCACCTGGCTGACGGTGGCGAAGGAGATGCGGGCCGGGAAGTTGGCCTTGATGAGCCCCGTCACTACGTCGGTGCTGGGCCGCTGGGTCGCCACCACCAGGTGGATGCCGGTCGCACGGGCCATCTGCGCGATGCGGCAGATGATCTTCTCCACCTCGTCGGGGGCCAACATCATCAGGTCGGCCAACTCGTCTATCAGGACGACGATGCGCGGCAGAGGGAGTTCCCCTTTCTCGTCCATCAGCCGGTTGTAGTCGTCCAGGTTGCGGGCGGCGACGGCGGCGAACCGCTTGTACCGGTCGTCCATCTCCCAGGCTACCCAGCGGAGCACCTTGACGATGCGCTCCAAGTCCACCTCGACGTGGCCGTAGAGATGGGGCAGGCCGTTGAAGCGCACCAGTTCCACCATCTTGGGGTCTATCATCACCAGCCGCAGGTCATTGGGGGTGTTGTTGCAGATCAGGCAGGAGGCGAGGGCTTTGATGCCGACGGATTTGCCGGAGCCGGTCGTGCCGGCGATGAGGAGGTGCGGCATACGGGCCAGGTCGGCGACGACCGGCGCGCCGGCCACGTCCCGCCCCAGGGCGAAGGCCAGGGGGGACTCGACCCGCCGGAACTCGTCGCTTTCCATCACCTCCCGCAGGCTGACCAGTTGCACTTCGTTGTTGGGCACTTCGATGCCGACGATGGGGCGGCCCGGCACGGGGGCCTCGACGCGGATGCGGGAGGAGGCCAGGGCCAGGGCCAGGTCGTCGGCCAACGCGCTGATCTGGTTCACCCGCACCTTCCGGCTGCCGCCCCGGGCGTGCTCGACGAAGCCGGGCTTGATGCCGAACTGGGTCACGGTGGGGCCGACCCGCACCTCGGCCACCTCCACCGGCAGGCCGAACTGGGCCAGGGTCTTCTCGATGATGGCGGACTTCTCCCGAATCTCCTCGTCGCTCAGGACGGGGCTCAGCGGCTCGTTCAGCAGGGTAATCGGCGGCAGGGAGTAGAC
>JALWUZ010000313.1 GCA_027079895.1 Anaerolineae bacterium | reverse complement strand
GCCCCCGGCGAGACACTGGACGCTCAGCGGGCCTATCTGAAGAAACACCCCCGCGACTACGAGGCCTGGCTCGCCTTCGCGCGGTCGCTGTGGCAGGCCGACGAGCGGACGGAGTCCCTCAAGGCCTACGGACGCCTCATCCGCGCCGGGAAACTGCTCGACCGGCTGATACCCGACCTGGAGGAATACCTGGAACAATGGCCCGACGTCGCCACCCGGCAGGCTTTGGGCGACGCCTACATGAAAGACGGCCAGTTACAAAAGGCCCTGGACACCTACCGCCGGGCCCTGGAAACTCTGTAACCCACTGCAACTCACAATCACGGGAGGGACAATGGAGCGCACGCTGATCATCATCAAGCCCGACGCCGTCCAGCGCGGGCTCATCGGGGAGATCATCACCCGTTTCGAACGGCGCGGCCTGCGCATAGCCGCGCTGAAACTGATGCAGATTGACGAGACGCTGGCCCGGCGTCACTACGCGGTACACGAGGGCAAGCCGTTCTACGAGCCGCTCATCCGCTACATCACGTCGAGCCCGGTCGTGGTGATGGTGCTGGAAGGGCCCAACGCCATCGAGGCCGCCCGGCGCACGATGGGCGCGACCAACCCCGTCGAGGCCGCCCCCGGCACCATCCGCGCCGACTTCGGCATGGAAATCGGGCGCAACCTGGTCCACGGCTCAGACGGCCCGGAGACGGCCCAGTTCGAGGTGCCGTTGTTCTTCTCCGAGGAGGAGATTCTGTCTTATCAGCGGGAAAACGACCGGTGGATATTCGAGGAGTGAGGGAGGGAGTATGAGGAGGAGGAATATTGGATTGCCGTTGACCATCATCGTGGCGATGTTCGCCGCCCTGGTGGTGATGTTCCTGTTCGGACTGGCGTACACGCCGGTCAAGTACGGCACCGTCGCCCTGGTGACGCGCTTCGGCGGGCTCACCGGCCAGGTGTTCGAGCCGGGGTTGCACTGGCGGATGCCGTTCATAGACGGCGTGGTGACGGTCCCCACCGTCGTGCTCTCTTACGAGACCAGCGACAACCCCGGTTCGTCCAACGCCGACTACCGGGACTATCCGGTGAACGCGCAGACGGTGGACGGGCAGCAGATCACCATCAAGTACACCGTCTTGTTCCGTATCCCGCCGGATGAGGCGGTCAACATCGTGCAGAACGTGGGCCGCACGCCGGAGGTGGTCGAAAACGTCGTCAAGGCCCACTCCCGCAACCTGGCCCGCCTGCTGGCGCAGAACTACACCGCCGAAGACCTCTACAGCGGCGAGGGGATTTTCAAGTACGAGGACGCGGTGCAGGAGGCCCTAGCAAACGAGTTCGCCCGCTACGGGCTGGTGCTCGACAACTTCCTGGTGCGCAAGGTTGATTTCGGCGCCGAGTACGTCAACGCTATCGAGCAGCAGCAGGTGGCCCAGGAAGCGATCGAGACCGCCAAGTACCAGTCCCAGGCGGCGGAGTACGAGAAGGAGCGGCAGATTCGGCTGGCGGAGGCGGAGGCGGAGCGGGTCAAACTGATGGCCCAGGCCGACGCCGAGCGGCAACGACTGCTGGCCGACGCCGAAGCCTACAGCATACAGGCGCGGGGCGCGGCCCTGAAGCAGTACCCGGAGTTGGTGCAGTGGGAGTTCGTCCGCAACCTGACGGATGTCCAGTGGGGCATTCTGCCTGGAGAGGGGATTACGCCG
>JALWUZ010000312.1 GCA_027079895.1 Anaerolineae bacterium | reverse complement strand
CCGTAGAGGGCGGGGTCGGTGTAGGTGTAGTAGCTCAGGTTGACCTCCGGGATGTGGTGGGCGTCGAGGTAGTCGGCGAGGGCGATGAAGGATTGTCCCCAGTCGAGGTTGGAGTCCACCAGGTAGCGGTAGCCGCCGTCGGGGCCGCCGGCGAGGAGGTTGAAGTAGGTGAGGTAGTGCGGCGACAGGCGCAGTGCGCTCATCAGCAGCCAGAGGGGGCCGATGGCCGCGAGGAGGATGTAGCCGCGCCGAATCCGCGGCAGCCGTCCGGCGAGGAGGTAGAGGAACGGGAGGAGCGGCAGGAGGAAGCGGTAGCCGGTGTTGACGGTGCTCAAGAGGGTGGCCGCCAGGTAGCCCCCCAGGAAGAGCCAGGCCACGCTCTCCGCCCGCCAGCGGCGCGGCAGGGCGCGGAGGCCGACGAGGAGGCCGAGCCCGGTCGTTAGGAGCGTCACCGGCGGGGTCTTGAGCAGGAAGGCCAGGGGGTAGTAGGTGCGCCAGCCGGTCGCGCCGATCTGTCCGCGCAGGTAGGCGGTGTGACCGGCGGCGAGGTGAGTGCGCATCGCCTGCCAGATGTGGTAGTGGGTCGCCAGGGGGAAGGGGCGGATTTCGAAGCCGTAGGCGGCCCAGAGCACCAGGGGCGGGACGATGACGAGCCACAGAACGCGGCGCAGAGGGGGGCGGATGAGCAGGATGAGCCCCCAGGCGAGCAAGAGGGTGAAGAAGCCGGTGGATTTCGCGCTCAGGGCGGCCCCCAGGGCGAGGGCGGCGGTAGGGGCGAAAAATTTTTCGCCCGTACCGTCGCCCCCACGTGACAGGGCGCGGGTCAGGAGCCACAGGCCGATGAAACTGAAGGCCGCGAAGCCTATGTCGGTGGTCGCCAGGGTAGCGTGGGCCAGGATGTTGGGGTCGGCGGCGAAGAGCCCCAGGGCGAGCAGGCCGCCCCAATCCTCAAACCAGGAGGCGGCCCAGCGGAAGAGGGCCGCTCCCCAGACCGTCGCCAGGAGCACGACGACCAGCCGCGCGGCGTAGGTGGCGGACGGGAGGGCCTCCCCGTACCAGGCGACGAAGGCCGGGGCGAAACGGGCCATCTCCGCCGTCTCCCAGCCGTCCAGGGCGGCGACGGGGGGACCGGGTTGGAGGAGCAGCGGCAGGGCGACCAGTTCCTGCATCAGCGGGGGGTGCTGGGCGGCGGTCGCCAGCCGCAGGTCGCCGGTGCGCAGGAAGGCGTACCCCGCGCCGATGTAGACCGGCTCGTCGGCGGTCAGTGAGAGGCGCGGGATGGCCGTCACCGCCAGGGCGAAGAAGAACCAGAGGAGCAGCAGGGCCGCCCACCGCCGACCGGTCATCGCGCCTCCACCGTCAGGTGCGCCAGCGGAGCCGCCTCCCCGCCGCGCGACGGCCACCGTTCCAGCGTGTCCAGCCAGTAGCCCCCCGTGACGACGGCGTAGTCGCCCGGCGGGGTGTCATCCGGCAGGGAGAGGGTGTGCCGCTGGACGAGGAGGTCGCCCGGCCGCCACTGCTCGATGGGGAAGCCCAGGCCGTCCCCGACGGCGACGGGCCGGCCGTCCGCGCCCACCAGGTGGGCCAGGATGGAGAGCGGACGGGCCGGGACGGCCTCTACCCGCCACCAGGTGGCGAGGGTCAGGGTGTCGCCGGGGCGGGCGACGGTGGCGGAGAGGTCGTAGCCCAGGAGGGCGA
>JALWUZ010000311.1 GCA_027079895.1 Anaerolineae bacterium | reverse complement strand
CTGATGGGGTGGGCGGTTGTGTCTTGGTCTAGTCGGGATTTGTCGAGTACGCCGGCGGCGACCTGCGCCTCGATGCGCTCGCGCCAGACGCGCCGCTCAGCGTCCCGCTCCGCGCCGGGGTAACGCGCCGCCTGTCTCAACAACGCCCAGGCGTGACCGTAGGGATACGGCAGCGAGTCGTCCACGGCGACCGCCCGCTCGCAGTACCACAGCCCCCGCTCCAGCGACCGCTGCGCCGCCTCGAACTCCCCCAAAGCCCAGCGTACCTCCGTCACCAGCCGGTAACTCTTCGCCAGATTGTTGAGCGCGTAGGCCAGCGGCGGCCCGCTCAAGTGCGCCTCGTAGACCGGCCCCACTCCCTGCTCCTGCCACTCGACCACCCGGCGCAGCAGTCCCAGGGCGACCGTCAGCCGTCCACGAGCGATCGCTGCCTCCGCCAGCCGGTTGACCACGTAGGCGTACTCCTCCAAGTCCGGCGGGCGCACCGCCAGCCACTCCCAGGCCAGCGTCGGCTCCTCCGCCCGCCGGTCGAGGATGATCTCCCGTAGCAGCGACTCCGCCCAGTCGTACTCCACCTGGTCCGAGGCCAGCCGGTCGTCCATCTGCAACGCCTCGTCCCGCCGCCGACGGTCCGCCAGCGCGATGTAACAGCGGGCCAGATTCCCCTGGGCGTACCGCATGACCTCCCCGTCGGAGGGGCGGTCGCGGAGCGGCTCCTGCAAGGCGGCCCGATAAGCCTCTACCGCCAGCGGCCACTTCTCCAGCGCGTACAACGTGTTCCCCAGCCGCAGCCAGAGCGCGGCCGGCACCGTCAGCCCGATGCGGGCCATCAGTGTGAGGAAATTGTGCAGCGCGTACACCCGCCGCCGCTCGTCCGCCGTGTAATCCTCCCAGGAGACGCCGAAGTCGGGCGATTGGGCCTGCAACCGCACCCCCTCCGCCAGGCGGGGAAGCCCCTCCACCAATTCCTGCACCGCCCGCCCGACATAGCCGTCCTCCTGCCCCAGCGCGGCCAACATCGTGCGCAGATTGGTACGCCGCTCCACCCGCCGCCTGACTTTCCGCAGACCGTCCGTCAGGAAACGAGCCACCCCCGCACTGTCCCGCAGGGGAATCAGAATGAGCCGCTTGCGGTACCAATACCGCCACAGGTGGGGATTCTGGCCCCGCTCCAACATCGTGGCGAAGGCGAAGCGGCGGTACGCCCCCAACACGTGCTGGACGGTGCTGTAGATGGCGCGGAAATTGGGGTCGGTGAGGCTGAACCCGACGAACAAGAAGGTGCGCGTCGCCAGCAGCGATTGCAAGTAGGTGATGATGGCCGGATGGTCGCGGGCGTAAGTCTCGTAATCGTCGCGGGTGACAACCAGCGTGTCCGGGGCCGAGATGCAGCCGTGCATTTTGACCAGCGTCACCCGGTCGCCGGTGCGGATGCGCCCCACCTGCCGGTCGTCCACCACCACGCTGACCTGCCGCCCCTGGTCTCGCAGAGCGCGTTCCATCAGTTGGTCGAAGTTGGTGGTGAAGATCACGTCGAAGGGGTAGCGGGCCAGGAGACGCTGCAACTCCGTCGGCTCTTGGGAGGGGTCGTGGAACACGGCGGTCAACTTCCGTTCCAGCGCGGCCCGCCCGTGCGCCTCGACTATCCACTGCGGGATGTCGAGGGCGTCGCCCCCCTCCGCCGCGATGTCGAACTCCGCGCTCAGGCGGGCGATCAACTGCCGCCAGCGGGGAAACCGTCCCACCGACGCGCCCGCCCCGACGAACAGGACGCTGTTGCCGGTGCTGATCTCCTCCCACAGGAACTCCAGCCGCTGCTCCGTCGGTGTCGTTGATTGTGCCATCCGTCCTCCCTTTTCGCCCGTGTGCCGCGCTCGTCGGGCTCATTTTACCACAAATCATCACGAGTACACGGTCGCCCCTAGCACTTTTCCGGCCCGCCCCTGTGTGTGGCCGCTTCCTTAATTGTCATTGTCACATAATGTGTTACAATAATTTTGTGACCCAATTCTTCCTACACGGGGAGGTCCGCGGTGGCAGTTTCGCAGTGGCGGGGCAATCTGGCGGTGCGCCTGGGGCGTATCATTGTCACCTTCGCGTTGCTGGTCGGCGTGGTCTACTTCGTCGCCGCCCACTTTCTGGCTTGGCGCTGGGCGACCCGGCCTTTCCTGGGCATGCTCCTGGAGCCAACCCTGGTGTTGAGCCCTCTGCAAGCCCCCGGCTGGGCTCGCCTCCAATTCGACCCTCCGCTGGAGCAGCCGGATCGGTTGGTGGCCGTGGACTTGCAGCCGGTGGGCAGTTCCGACGACATACAGGCCGTTCTCGCGCGGCACGCCGTCGGCGATACGGTGTGGGTGATGGTGGAGCGTCCCAACGGCGAGGTGCGGGAGGAGCAGATCACTCTGACCGCGTTCCCGATGCGGGACCTGTTCTCGTTCCACCTGATACCCTACCTGCTGGGGCTGGCCTACCTGGGGTTCGGGATTTGGGTCTACTGGGTACAGGGCTGGGGGCCGGCCGGCCAGGTCTTCGCCAGTTTATGCGTCGCCTTCGCACTGGTGCTGGCCGGGATTTTCGACTTGAGCACGACCCACCGCCTGGTCATCCTGTGGAGCGCGGCCCTCTCCTTCACGGCGGCGACGGTCATGCACCTGGCCCTGGTCTTCCCCCAGGAGCCGCGCTTCGTCCAGCGGGTGCCGGTGCTGCGCCTCCTGCCGTACCTCCCGGCCATCCTGCTGGCCTTCCGCAGCGCGTTGGCCGACTACGATACCGCCCATCCCTGGAGTTACATCACCTGGTGGCGGATGAGTTACCTGTTCCTCGCCATCGGCATCCTGTTCTTCGTCGGCATGCTGATCTACCGGATGGTGCGCCCGTCGTCGCCGCTGGTGCGCCAGCAGAGCCGCGTCATCCTGCTGGGCGCGGCCCTCTCCTTCCTGCCGGTGATTCCCTGGCTGCTCATCAACTTTTTCGGGACGCCAGCCCCCTTCCTGACGCTCGTATACGTGCCTCTGTTCGCCTTCTTCCCCCTGTCCATCGCCTACGCCATCCTGCGCTACCGTCTCATGGACGTTGACCAACTCCTGAGTCGCGGATTGGCTTACGGCGCGTTGAGTTTCCTCATCGTCGCCGCCTACTTCGCCATCACCAACGGCTTGAGCCACTTCTTCGCCGTCCAATCCAGCGACCCGGTGCTGTTGAGCCTCTTCGTCCTCTCGCTGGTGCTCCTCTTCAACCCGTTGCGGAACTACGCCCAGAAACTGGTGGACCGCGCCTTCTTCCGCGAGGAGGAGGACTATCGGGTGACGCTCTACGAATCGGGGCGGGAACTGTCGCAGACGCTCGACCTGAACGAGGTGCTGAACATGGTCGGGGAGCAAGTCGAGGAGGCCCTTCAGCCCCGGCAGCAGTGGATTTGTCTCTACGACGAGGAACGGGGCGGGTACGTCGGCTACGCGGTGGGCGGAGAGCGCAGGGGAAACGGCCCTGTCTCCCCCGCCTTCCTGTTCCCCGACGGACACCTGGCGGCCTGGCTGCGCGGCCACAAAGAGCCGCTCTACCTGCTGACCGAGACCGCGCTCCCCCTGGTGCTGGGCGACGAGTGGCCGCAGGTGAACGCGCTGGGGGCGGTGTTGTACGTCCCGCTCCGGGCCGAGGGGGAGATGATCGGCTGGCTGGCCCTGGGCCCCCGGCAGAACGGGCAGCCGTACCACTACGACGACCTGGCCTTCATCAGCGCGTTGGCCGAGCGTTCCGCCCTGGCACTCTCGAACGCCCGCCGCTTCGCCTCTATGCAGCGGCAACTGTCCCGCGCCGTCGCGGACAGCCGCCGGATGGAAAACGTCTTCAACAGCATCGCCAGCGGGGTCATCACCGCCGATGTGCAGGACAGAGTGACGCTCTTCAACCGCGCTGCCGAGACCATCCTGAACATCCCCGCCGCCGAGGTCATCGGACGCCCCTACCAGCGGGTGTTGTGGGCCCTGGGGGGCGACCTGCAACACGTGGCGCAGTCGGTCAAGAAGGGGGAGATTCCGGTGCTGACCTACGAGGTGCAGCCGCAGGTCGGGGGGCGCGGCACGCTCTGGCTGCGGGTCAACATCTCCCCCCTCAAGGACATACGCGGGGTGACATCGGGCGTCGCCATCGTGGTGGACGATATGACGGAGCGGCGCAAGTTGGAGGCCCACGCCCGCCACATCCGCGAGGCGTTCGAGCGGTACGTCTCGCCGGCGGTGGTCGAACAATTGCTCTCCCATCCCAATCAAGTCCGCCTGGGCGGGGAGCGGCAGGAAGTGACCAGTTTCTACGCCGACATCCGGGGGTTCACCGCCTTCAGCGAGAAGACCACGCCGGAGTTTCAAATCAAAGTGCTGAACAAGCATCTGACGCTGGCGGCGGCGGCGATTCTGGCCCACGAGGGGACGCTGGACAAGTTCGTCGGCGACGGGGCGATGGCGATTTTCAACGCCCCGGTGTCCCAGGCCGACCACACTATGCGGGCCGTCCGGGCCGCCCTGGCGACGCAGGAGGCGGTGCGCGAGCATCACCTCCACGTGGACGAGGGGGAGCAACTGCACTTCGGCATCGGCATCACCGTTGGGCAGGCGGTGGTGGGGAACATCGGCTCGGCCATGCTGCACAACTTCACCGCCATCGGGGACTGCGTGAACCTCTCGGCGCGGCTTTCCAGCATCGCCAAGCCGGATCAGATCCTCATCAGCGCGGAGGCCTACGAACGAGTCAAGGAGCAGATCGAAGCCCGCTTCGTCGGCTACATCCAGGTCAGAGGGCACAGTCAGCCAGACCCGATTTACGAGGTGTTGGGTCTGAAGGAGGAGTCAGAATGAACCGCCGACTGTTCTTGTTCATCCTCGCCCTGGGATTGCTGGCCGTTCTGGGCGCGGCCTGGCCGCAGGAAAGGAGCGTCACCTATCGCCGGTACGACGTGGACATCACGGTGTATCCCGACGGCACCTTCCGCGTGGACGAGGTGTATCACCTGACCTTCGAGGGGGAGTTCCACTCCGGCTTCGCCGAAATCCCCCTCGTCCACGTGACCGACATCCGGGACGTGCAGGTGCGGGAGGAGGGCACGATTCCCTACTCGTTCGGCAGCGGCGGGCCGGGCTCCTTCGAGGTGGAGCGGGACGAGGGGACGCTCTACGTGGATTGGGAGTTCATCACCCCCACCGTCGGCATCGAGGAGCGCACCTTCATCGTCTCCTACCGCGTCATCGGCGGGCTTTCGGTCTACCCCGACGGGACGTGGCTTTCGTGGCGGGCGGTGCCGGCGGCCCGGAGCGGCATCCCGGTCGAGAACAGCCGGGTGACGGTGCGTCTGCCGCAGCCGGTCGCTACCGCCGATTTGCAGTTGGATACCTCCATACCCACCGCCGCCATCCACCGGCCTGACGGGCAGACGATCGTCTTCGAGACGCAGGAGCCGCTCCCCTCCGGGCAAGCGTTCGTCGTCACCGTCGGCATGCCGCCGGGACTGGTCAACGCCTCCGCCCCGGAGTGGCAGCGGGAACTGGACGAGGCCGACCTGGAGTACCGCCTGGAAGCCCTCGACGTTGACCTGACGATCGCGGACGACGGCCGCCTGACGGTGGACGAGTCCCAGCGGGTGGCGGTGGACCAGGGGGTGCTCTATCACGGCTATCGGGAGATTTCGCTGTACCAGTGCGACCGCATCGGCAACGTCTCTGTCCGGTCGGATGGGCAGATCTTCCTCCACAGCGGTGTCCCCTGCGATTACTGCTACGTCGTCGAGCAGAGGCCGGTCGGGGATTGGGTGCGGCCTCAGGGCAATCGGGTGCTGATTGACAAGGAGCAGGCCGGGTCGGTGCTGGTGGAGTGGGCCTTCCCGGCGGTGGTGGAGGGGCAGGTCATTACCTTCGATTTGAGTTACGATGTCCTGGGGGCGGTGCGCGTCCTCACCGACCGGCAGGAGATCGCCTGGACGGTGGTCTTTGCCGACCGAGACGTGCCGGTGGAGCGGGCCCGGCTGCGCGTCCACCTCCCGCCGTCGCTCGCGCCGGACGCGGTCGCCGTCGTGGATGAGCAG
>JALWUZ010000310.1 GCA_027079895.1 Anaerolineae bacterium | reverse complement strand
GCCTTCGCCCACCCCCGGTTATGTCAAGGGCACTGCCTTCGCCCACCCCCGGTTATGTCAAAGGCATTGCCTTCGCCCAACCGGTTACGTCAAGGGGAGCGCAGCATCACGGGGTTCGTGGGCGGTAGATCTGCACCGTCCCGTTGTCGTACACCGCTTGCAGATAGGGGGCGTCGGCGGGGGAGAAATCGCCCTGGGATTGCTCGGCGGGGCCGTAGAACACGTAATCCACGCCGTACTCTTGCAGCAGGCGGCGGCGGAAATCGTCGTCGCCGGGCCCGAAGAAGCGGCGCAGAAGGGCGCGTTTGACGTCCGAATGCACCGTCTCCGGCCCGTGCCCGGCGAACACCCGCGCCGACATGCGGGTGGGCAGGTAGTTGCCGGTCTCGTAGGCCGCCAGCACCACCTGGTCGGCGGTGGCGTGCGTTCCCAGCCAGTCGGCCGCGCTGACCACCGCCCCCGCGTGAAAGAGCGGCGCAGCCCGGCGGCTCACTTCCAGGACGCCGCCGGCCACCAGCATGAGGTTCGAGAGACTCAGCACCACCGCCGTGCCGACGGAGAGGATGCGCCAGCGGCGGGGATTCCGCTCCGGCCGGGACAGTCGCCACAGGGACAGCGCGGCCAGGATGGCCAGCGGCACCTGCACCCCCAGAGTCAGCCGCCGTTGCAGGTTGAAGGGGATGTAGACCATGAGCGGGGTCACGGCGCACCAGCCGAGCAGCAGATACCGCCCTGGGACGCGCCGCCACACCGCCCGCCCCCCCAGCGCGGCCAGCAGCGCGAGCGGCCCGAAGGCCAGCAGGTAGTGGAGCGGCGACGGCGAGAGGATGCGGTTCTGCTCCCCCCAAATCTTGAGGACCGGGTTGGTGAGGAAGACGTAGGCGTTGTAGAGGGCGACCGGCGCCGGGATGGAGAGCGTCAGGACGGCCCATCCCGCCTCGGCCCAGGGGGGCCCCCGTCGCCCCAGACGGCGCAGCAGCCAGCCGCTGCCGATGACGGCGGCGGCGACCAGGACGTAGAACGCGGCGAGCACCGTCATCCCCGCCAGCGAGAGGCCGGCCAGGAGCGCGTAGCGTGTCCGCCGCTCCTCCCACGCCCTCGACAGGAGGAGCACCCCCCACAGCAGGAACGCTTCGGCCAGCGCGAGGTGGGGCAGGCCGAACAGGGCGTGGAAGGCGAACGCCTCCGGGGAGTAGAAATCCAGGGGAAGCCCCAGCCGCCCCGCCAGGCCCAGCAGGACGACCAGCCAGCCCAGGCCGCTCCCCGTCCCCACCAGCCAGAAGGCCAGGCGGCGGACCGGTCGCCGGGCGGTGAAGAAGGCGACGAAGCGGTAGACGGTGGCGAGCAGGAGGAGGCCGCATCCCACCCGCGCCAGGTGATAGACGAGGATGAGCGCGGTTCCGAGTTCCGCCGGAGACGGCCCGGAGGCGGCCCAGGGCGGAGCCGCGAGCAGGCGGGCGATTTTGCCCAGCAGGAGGTGGAACAGGAAGAGGTACGCGCCGTCGTGGGGCTCGCTGGTGTAGAAGAGGTGGAAACGCCAGCCGTCGGTGGCCCCAAGCCGCATTTTGGCCAGGTAGGAGTTGCCGTCCTCGACGCCGATGACGAACCCGCCGAACTGGGCCTCTGGCGAGGAGAGGAGCAGGCCGTACAGGTAGGGCAGCGAGGTCAGCAGGAGGATCACCGCCGACGCGCCCAGCAC
>JALWUZ010000309.1:947-1708 GCA_027079895.1 Anaerolineae bacterium | reverse complement strand
CTGGAGACCACTCAGTACCATATGGCCCGCCTGGTGCGCCCGCTCCTGGAACAGCACTACTTCGACACCATCGTCATTGACCGCAACCGGCTCTACAGCCAGATCGTGGACAATCTCAACAAGGCGGCGGTAGTCGGCTTCCCCATCACCACAATCGGCGAGCGGCTCAAGGCGGCCTGGCAGGGGGATGAGAGCCAGCGGCGCGTCTACGACGAGGCCCAGACCTGCGCCCTCCGCTTCCGCGAGTACTGCCTGGCCCACAACCTGCTCGACTTCTCGCTCCAGGTGGAAGTCTTCCGCGATTACCTGTGGGCCTCGCCGACGCGCCGCGCCTATCTCCTGGAGCGGTACCGCCATCTGCTCGTGGACAACGTTGAGGAGAGCGTGCCGCTGGCCCACGACATACTGCGCGACTGGCTTCCCGCCGCCCGCTCCGCCCTCCTCATCTACGACACCGACGCCGGCTATCGCCGCTTCCTCGGCGCGGACCCGGAGGGAGGCCGCGCTCTGGGCGACCTGTGCGATACGCGGGTGGTGCTGGACGAGTCCTTCGTCTCCGGGCGGGATGTCGCCGCCCTGGGCGCGGCCCTGGGACGGACTGCGCCCCCCTCCGACGGCGGCGACCTGCGGGCCGCTCTGATCTACGAAAGCCGCCGCTTCTACCCCCAGATGCTCGACTGGGTCGCCGACGAGATCGGCCATCTGGTCCACATCGAGCACGTCCCCCCCGGCGAGATCGTCGTCCTGGCCCCGTTCCTGAG
>JALWUZ010000309.1:0-937 GCA_027079895.1 Anaerolineae bacterium | reverse complement strand
CCGCCTGGCGCAGCGGGAGGTCGCCGCCCGTTCCCACCGCCCCTCCCGCGCCCTGCGGGACGAACCGGCCACCCGCTGCCTGCTGACCCTGGCCGCCATCGCCCACCCGGAGTGGGGCTTCCTCCCCTCCGGCTACGACGTCACCTACGCGCTGATGCAGGCCATCGCCGACCTCGACCTGGTGCGGGCGCAACTCCTGACCGCCATCGTCTACCGCACGCCGGAGGGTCGCCCCGCGCTCGGCTCCTTCGACCGGCTCAACCCGGAGATGCAGGAACGGCTCACTTTCGCCCTGGGCGGACGGTACGAGCGGCTGCGGGAGTGGCTCGCCGCCTACGCCGCCGGGACACGCCTGGCCCTGGACCACTTCCTGGCGCACCTCTTCGGCGACCTGCTCTCCCAGGAGGGGTATGGCTTTCATCGGGATTACGACGGGGCGCGGGTCGCCGCCAGCCTGATCGAATCGGTGCGCAAATTCCGGCAGGCGTTGGGCGACGCTGTGGATGAGGACGACCTGGGGCGCGAGTACCTGACGATGGTGCAGGACGGGGTCATCGCCGCCCAGTACGTCCGGGCCTGGCGACAGCAGCCGGAGGACGCGGTACTCCTCTCCCCGGCCTACACCTTCTTGATGAGCAACCGCCCGGTCGAGGTGCAATTCTGGCTCGACGTCGGGGGGCGGGGCTGGTGGGAACGGCTCTACCAGCCGCTCACCCACCCCTACGTCCTGAGCCGTCACTGGCCCCCCGCCGGCCGCGGCCCGGTGTGGACCGACGGCGACGAGGTCGCCGCGCGGGAGGAGGCCCTGCGACGGCTCATCCTGGGGCTGACCCGTCGCTGCCGCCGCCGCGTCTACCTCGGCCTCAGCCTGCTGGGAGAGCAGGGGTACGAACAAAAAGGCCCGCTCCTCCAAATCATCCAGCGGGCCCTGCGCACC
>JALWUZ010000308.1 GCA_027079895.1 Anaerolineae bacterium | reverse complement strand
CCATAGGGCGGGAAGGTCGCGGGGATGGAGAGCAGGACGAGCAGCGGGGCGACGAGCAGCGCGGCGACGGAGGGCGAGGGGGCGGCGCGGGGCGCGGTGAAAGCGGCGCCGGCGATGAGGGCGACGGGCAGGGCGGCGCGGCCTATGAACCGCCAGGGGAACTGCACGAAGGGCAGGAGCGGCAGGTGCTCCCAGAGCCACAGGGAGGCGGAGGTGCTCATAAAGACGAACAGGGCGGCGGCCAGGGCGAAAAAGGTCAGGTGGGCCCGCTGTTGGGCGTCGCCGCGCCGCCACCCGGCGACAAGCCCGACGAGGGCCAGGAACGCCAACGCCGCCCCCAGGTGAATCCGCATCGGCGGGTTCATCAGCGAGGAATCCACCGCCGCCGGCGGGGCGAAAATCTCTGAGAGCGGGAGGAAGTTGTAGTGAAAATCGTTGTTGCGGGTGGTGCGGGACATGTGCAATTGGGCATAATCCTGCTCGAAGAGAGCCGGAGCCCAGAAAAAGGCGGTCAGCCCCCAGGCGAGGAGGAAGGCGGCGACGGCGAGGCGCAGTCGGGCGGGGGAGGCCGCGCGGGTGAGCCACAGGAATCCCAGGTAGGCCAGCAGGAAGGGGGTGAAAAGCAGGTTGGAGATGTTGTGGGTCAGGTTGAGGGCGACCAGGGAGCCCACGGCGAGGAGAAAGTACCGCCGCCGACCGCTCAGTGCCAGGCGGCGGAAGGCCCACAGAGCGAACGGGAGGAGCGGCAGGGCGACCGATTCCGGCATGTTGGCCCGCAGCAGGGCGTCGAGGAACTGGTAGGGGGCGTAGGCGTAGGCTACCCCGGCGACGAGCCCCGCCCAGGGCCCGAAGAGGTCGTCGGCCAGGAGGTAAGCGGCGACGGCGGAGGCCAGGAGGCTCAGGACGTAGACGAGGTTGAGGGCGACGGGCAGCGGGAGCCCGGTCGAGTAAAACGCCAGGCCGAGGTAGTAGGAGAGCGGGGCGCGGTAGTTGAAGAACGGGTAGCCGTAGCCGAAGGCCAAATCGGGCAGGTAGCGGGTGAACAGGAGGCCGTCTTGCAGGGCGTGCCGCATGGCGACGATGCGGTAGTAGTGGAACGCGCTGTCGTGGGAGCAGGGGGAGTCGGCGCGGAGCAGGGGCGCGACGGCCACCGCCGCCATCAGCAGCAGGACCGGGAGCAGGGCGTGTTTCGTCATACTCCGGTCCCGGTCTCGACGAACACGGGCCGGACGGTGACGCCGGTCTCCTCGTCGTGATGGGTCACTTCGTAGCGGGCCCGGTTGTCGTCGCTGATCGTTCCGATGAAGAAGGCCAGCGTGATCTCCTCCAGCCCCAGGCTGTGACCGTACCGCGCCGCCTCCTCGACGGCCTGCCGGTACTCGTGGGCGTCCAGGTAACTCCTCACTTCCAGCCCGTACCGCCGCCCGGCGTACTCGATCAGGACGTCGGTCCGGCCGTTGCCGGTGGGGAACTCCGGCCACACCCGCGCGGCCCGGTGCTCCAGGAATTGGGTCAGGTAGGCGTACAGGCTGAAGTGGAAGACCGCCTCGTAGGGCCGCATATCGCTCTTGCGACGCGGCACGTCGCGCAGCAACCGGCCCCGATTCTCGCGCAGATACCGCTCGTAGCGGCGCAGGAGGTTGGGCAGGTCGAGTGACTCGTCGGTGATGATGGCGGTGAGGTCTTCAAAAGGAGCATAGAGCCGTCCGGTGTGAGGGAAGATCTCCCGCGTGAAGTAGTCGAACAGCCGCTTCTGCACGAGCGGCGACGAGAAACGGGCATAGAGGCGCGTCCCATCGGCCTCGCGGTCTATGACCCCGTTCAGGTAGAGGCGGCTGAGCAGCAGGTCGTCGAAGAGGAAAGGCGTCCTCTGGGTGGTGCGGAACAGGCCCAGGACGACATCCTGATACTTCTTCTGCCGGGCCTGGTTGACGATGTTGGCGACGTTGTCGTTGGGCGCGTCGTAGAGGGCGGCGGCGTAGGCCGCGTCGAAGTGGGCCAACGTGATGGGGCGGGAGCGGTCGGGGTTGTAGGTCTCGGTGAGCAGTGTGCCCAGCCAGGAGACCAGGTTCGGCTGTCCGCCCGTTTCGTGATAGACGCGCTCGATGACCACCTGTTCCACCGGCTGCCCGCTCTCCTTCTCGTACCAGCGGAACATCTCCTCCACCTCGCCCAGAGTCAGGTTGGGGATGTGGACGCTCCGCTGGACGCTGAACGGGGCATCGAGTTTGCTCCCAATCTCCGGCACCGGACGTGTCCCGACCAGCGCCAGGCCGTGCAGGAGGCTCTGCTCTTTCTTTTGGAGGGCCCGAAATTGGGCGACCATCAGGGCGAGATAGTCAGGGTGCAGGGCGTCCACGTCGTCCAGGATGAGGATTACCGGGCGGTCCCAGAAGTTGCAGAACAAGGTCTGGAACTCGATCCAGGTGTCAATGCGGTTCATCGGCTCCGGGGAGGCCGACAGGAGCAGTCGCCACAACGCCAGGGGGAAGTCGAAGATGTCCGGGTCGCCGTCCGGGGCGAGTCCTTGCAGGCCGCTCAAGGAGATGTCTATGATGGTGAACCGGTCCCAGTAGCGGGTCTGAATCTCCCACTTGGCATGGGTCACGACCCAGGTCTTGCCGCTCTGCCGCGGGCCCCAGACGGTGATGTAGTGGCCGCCCAGCATCGCTTCCAGTTCGCTCTGCGGCACGTCGCCCACCAGCCGGGACACCACCTGGGCGATCAGTTCGTCGCGCGGCGCGTAGTAGTGCGACCTGACATCCACGAACCCGGACGGGCAAAATTCGCGCATCGCATGCCTCCTCTCTCACTCCCCGGTCTCGACGAACACGGGCCGGACGGTGACGCCGGTCTCCTCGTCGTGATGGGTCACTTCGTAGCGGGCCCGGTTGTCGTCGTCTATCGCCTCGATGAAGAAGGCCAGCGTGATCTCTCCCAGTCCCAGGCTGCGACCGTACCGCGCCGCCTGCCCGACGGCCCGCCGGTACTCGTAAGCGTCCAGGTAACTCTTCACCTCCAGCCCGTACCGCTGCCCGGCGTACTCGATCAGGATGTCAATCTTGCCGTTGCCGGTGGGGAACTCCGGCCACACCCGCGCGGCCCGATGTTCGAGGAAGCGGAACAGGTAAGCGTACAAGTTGAAGTGGAAGACCGCCTCGTAGGGCCGCATGTCGCTCTTGCGGCGCGGCACGTTGCGCAACAGCCAGCCCCGGTTCTCGCGCAGATACCGCTCGTAGCGGCGCAGGAGGTTGGGCAGGTCGAGTGACTCGTCGGTGATGATGGCGGAGAGGTCTTCGAAGGGGTCGTAGGGGCGTCCGGTGTGGGGGAAGATCTCCCGCGTGAAGTAGTTGAACAGCCGCTTCTGCACGAACGGCGACGAGAAACGGGCGTACCGGCGCGTCCCCTCGACCTCGCGGTCTATGACCCCATTCAGATAGAGGAAATTGAGCAGCGGGTCGTCGAAGAGGAAAGGCGTTCTCTGGGTAGTGCGGAAGAGGTCGAGCACGGTGTCGCGGTATCCGTCCTGCCGGGCTTTGTTGATGATGTTGAGGACGTTGTTGTTGGGCAGAACGCTGACCGCGTCCCAGTAAACTCGCCGGAAAGTCGCCCCGTCGAGCGGTTTGTCGAGGCCCGGATTGTAACTCTCGGTGAGCAGTTCGCCCAGCCAGGAGACCAGGCCGGGCTGCCCGCGCGTCTCGTAGTAAACGCGCTCGATGACTTCATCCGTGACCACCTGCCCGCTCTCCCGCTCGTACCAGCGGAACATCTCCTCCACCTCGTCCAGGGTCAGGTTGGGAATGTGGACGCTCCGCTGGACGTTGAACGGGGAGCCGCGCTCGCTCTCCATCCCCAGCACAGCCTGGACTCCGACCAACGCCAGGCCGTGCAAGAAGTTGCGCTCCCGTTGGAGGTACAGGTCTCGAAACTGGGCGACCATCAGGTCGAGGTAGGCGGGGTGCAGGGTGTCCACCTCGTCTATGATGAGAATCACCGGGCGGTCCCAGAGGCCGTCCCGTCGTGAGAACAGCCCCCGGAAGTCCAGCCAACTTTCGATCTGGCCGACCGGCTCCGGCAACACCATTTGGAGCAGTTTTTCCAACTCACGGGGGAAGTCGGAGACGCCGGGCTCACCGTCCGGGGCGAGTCCCCGCAGGCTGCCCAGTGAGAAATCCACGACGGCGAACCGTTCTCCGTACCGGGCCCGAATCCCCCGCTCGACCTGGTTCATAATCCAGGTCTTGCCGGTCTGCCGAGGAGCCCAGACAGTGATGTAGTGGCCGCCTTTCTCCGGCTTTTCGCCCACCAACTGGGTCAACGCCTGGTTGACCAATGTTTCGCGCGGCACGTAGTAGTGCAGTTCGGTGTCCAATGGCCCGTAGGAGCAGAATTTGCGCATACCCTTGCCTCCCTCACTCCCCGGTCTCGACGAACACGGGCCGGACGGTGACGCCGGTCTCCTCGTCGTGATGGGTCACTTCGTAGCGGGCCCGGTTGTCGTCGTCTATCGCCTCAATGAAGAAGGCCAGCGTGATCTCCCCCAGTCCCAGGCTGCGACCGTACCGCGCCGCCTGCCCGACGGCCCGCCGGTACTCGTAAGCGTCCAGGTAACTCTTCACCTCCAACCCGTACCGCTGCCCGGCGTACTCGATCAGGATGTCAATCTTGCCGTTGCCGGTGGGGAACTCCGGCCACACCCGCGCGGCCCGATGTTCGAGGAAGCGGAACAGGTAAGCGTACAAGTTGAAGTGGAAGACCGCCTCGTAGGGCCGCATGTCGCTCTTGCGGCGCGGCACGTTGCGCAACAGCCAGCCCCGGTTCTCGCGCAGATACCGCTCGTAGCGGCGCAGGAGGTTGGGCAGGTCGAGTGACTCGTCGGTGATGATGGCGGAGAGGTCTTCGAAGGGGTCGTAGGGGCGTCCGGTGTGGGGGAAGATCTCCCGCGTGAAGTAGTTGAACAGCCGCTTCTGCACGAACGGCGACGAGAAACGGGCGTACCGGCGCGTCCCCTCGACCTCGCGGTCTATGACCCCATTCAGATAGAGGAAATTGAGCAGCGGGTCGTCGAAGAGGAAAGGCGTTCTCTGGGTAGTGCGGAAGAGGTCGAGCACGGTGTCGCGGTATCCGTCCTGCCGGGCTTTGTTGATGATGTTGAGGACGTTGTTGTTGGGCAGAACGCTGACCGCGTCCCAGTAAACTCGCCGGAAAGTCGCCCCGTCGAGCGGTTTGTCGAGGCCCGGATTGTAACTCTCGGTGAGCAGTTCGCCCAGCCAGGAGACCAGGCCGGGCTGCCCGCGCGTCTCGTAGTAAACGCGCTCGATGACTTCATCCGTGACCACCTGCCCGCTCTCCCGCTCGTACCAGCGGAACATCTCCTCCACCTCGTCCAGGGTCAGGTTGGGAATGTGGACGCTCCGCTGGACGTTGAACGGGGAGCCGCGCTCGCTCTCCATCCCCAGCACAGCCTGGACTCCGACCAACGCCAGGCCGTGCAAGAAGTTGCGCTCCCGTTGGAGGTACAGGTCTCGAAACTGGGCGACCATCAGGTCGAGGTAGGCGGGGTGCAGGGTGTCCACCTCGTCTATGATGAGAATCACCGGGCGGTCCCAGAGGCCGTCCCGTCGTGAGAACAGCCCCCGGAAGTCCAGCCAACTTTCGATCTGGCCGACCGGCTCCGGCAACACCATTTGGAGCAGTTTTTCCAACTCACGGGGGAAGTCGGAGACGCCGGGCTCACCGTCCGGGGCGAGTCCCCGCAGGCTGCCCAGTGAGAAATCCACGACGGCGAACCGTTCTCCGTACCGGGCCCGAATCCCCCGCTCGACCTGGTTCATAATCCAGGTCTTGCCGGTCTGCCGAGGAGCCCAGACAGTGATGTAGTGGCCGCCTTTCTCCGGCTTTTCGCCCACCAACTGGGTCAACGCCTGGTTGACCAATGTTTCGCGCGGCACGTAGTAGTGCAGTTCGGTGTCCAATGGCCCGTAGGAGCAGAATTTGCGCATGACGCACCTCCGACAGGCCCTATTGTACCCGTTGTCGCTCTCCTGGCAAGCATTCGTTCGCGCGGGGGTTCGAAGCAAACACCTAGCTCATAGAGTAAAGA
>JALWUZ010000307.1 GCA_027079895.1 Anaerolineae bacterium | reverse complement strand
TCCGAGTCGCCGACGGTCGGCTGGCTGCCCCATTTCACGGTCTGGGGCGTGCTGTCGAACAACATCCGCTCGCTGCTCCTGGGGGGCTTGCTGGCCGTCTTCTCGCTGGGGACGCTGGCGATCGCGCTGCTGATGGTGCCGCTCGCCATCGTGTTCTTCTTCACCGCTCAGGCGGCCTTCGCGGGCTACGACCCGATGCTGTTCTTCGCGACCTTCATCCTCCCGCACGGGATTTTGGAACTGCCGGCCTCCATCATCGCCACGGCGATGGCGGTGCGGTTGGGGGCGGCCTTCATGTCCCCGCCCAAAGGGGGGATCACTGTCAGTCAGCAGTGGCTCGGTCATCTGGCGGATTTCGTCAAAATCTTCCTGACCGTCGTCCTGCCGCTGCTGGCGCTGGCCGCCGTCGTCGAGGTGCATATCACCCCCTGGGTAGTCGTGACGGCGTTCGGCAGGTGAAGGCCGCGCTCGCTTGACAAGGTGTACCAGGTGTGCGACAATTCCGATGCCTGGGGTTTAGGATTCTCATTCAAGGAGGGGTCTCATGCCGACCGAGGTAATCAACCTCACCGCTGTGAAGCGGGATCCGAACTTCGTGGACCGTCTGTCCCCCGACGGAGATCTGCTCCGCCGCTGTATTCAGTGCGGCACCTGCACGGCCTCCTGCCCCGCTGCCCCGGCGATGGACCTCACTCCGCGCCGGATGTGGCGGATGGTGCAGTTGGGGATGGAGGAGGAAGTGCTGCGCTCGAAGGCCATCTGGCTGTGCAGCATTTGTTACCAGTGCCAGGTGCGCTGCCCGCGCGGGATTCCCCTCACCGAGACCATCACCAGGTTGAAAGAGATGGCCCTCGCACGGGAGGTGGCGGCCTCACGGGAAAGCGTCGCCTTCTACAAGGCGTTCACCGACGTAGTGCGCCGGTACGGTCGCATGCGGGAGATGGAGTTTATGGTGCGTTATTTCCTGCGGGGCAATCCGCTGAGCGCGTTCGGCTTCGCCGGCCTGGGGCTGACGCTGATGAGCCGAGGCAAAGTCCGCCCGGAGATGCCCAAACTGGGCGGCGAGGGGCGGTTCGATAAGTTGTTCGAGCGGGTGGCGGAATTGGAGGGGCTGAAATGAAGCGCAGATACGTTTTCTATCCCGGATGCTCGCAGGATAGTTCCGCGCTGGAGTACAAGGCTTCCTCGTTGGCGGTGCTGGAGGCGCTGGGCGCGGAGGTGGAGGAGTTGGCGGATTGGACATGTTGCGGGGCCAGCGCGGCCGCGGTCGTCAGCGACCTCTTGGGAGTGGTGCTCCCGGCCCGCAATCTGGCGTTGGCGGAACGGGATGCGGCCGGGGTAGATGTGCTGACGGTGTGCAGTGCCTGTTACACCAATTTCCGCCGCACAACGGAGGCCGCCGCCGACCCGGAGATGCTGGCGACGATCAACGAGGCGTTGGAAGTGGAGGGGGTCACGTATCACGGCGAGGCGGTGGCCCGGCACGTGATGGATGTCCTGGCGAACGACTTCACGCCGGAGGAGATCGCTGCCCTGGTCAAACGCCCGCTCGAAGGGCTGACCGTCGCCCCGTACTACGGCTGCCAGACCGTCCGCCCCTACAGTCCCTTCGACGATGACCAGCGGCCCACCTCGATGGTCGCCATCCTGGAGGCTCTGGGGGCGCAGGTGTACCATCACAATCGGGAGGCTTCCTGCTGCGGCACGTCG
>JALWUZ010000306.1 GCA_027079895.1 Anaerolineae bacterium | reverse complement strand
TACACTCTGTGACGCTCAGTCATCTCGCCCTCCTATCACCTGTTGGTCAAAGTCGGATTGGAGAAAGTATACCCAACACCTTCATTTTGTCACGACCGCTACTGACTCATTTTTGTACGGTAGAAAAATTTTCTTTACTTGAGTTTTGTCAGTCAATCAGGTCCTGGCCTCGAAATCTGTCATCTCAATCTTGTAAACGGATTTGCCCAACACCCGTTTGAGACGACCATTTTCAAACACGGCACAGGCAGTTTCATCAATACCCAGCCCGACAGCCGTCCGTGTCTCGATCATTGCTTCGAGCACGTGCGGCAAAGCGTCCCATTCGCTGAAATGGACACCGACGACGAGACCCTTGACCAATCCCAAGCCAGTGACGATTCTTACAGAGGGCTCGCCTGTGTCCTCCGGAGGTATCGCGCAAATCTCAGGCACAATCAGGGCCCCGGCAGATAGGCCCGCAACGGGGACCCCTTTCTGGTAGCGTTCGCGGATGATGCTGCGGATTGGCTCCGTAGCGTATAGCCGGTGGTAGGTAGGCGTGTCCCCGCCGCCGATGAAGATTCCCGTAGATTCATAGAGTTTCGCCGAAACCGTATCCAAGTCCAATGTGCCGTTTTCTTCAGGCACGATGGTATGGTAGCGTGTCACGCCTCGTCGTATCCAGGGCTGAACATATTGGGGCACGTAATCTTCCCATCCCTGTGCTCCTGTCAACAGCAGAGCGATAGTTGAGTCAGAGCCGCCCGCCGCGGGAACAAACTCCTCGGCTACCATATCGAAGATGGTGCTGCTGCCGCCCAGCAAGAAAAGAAGTTCCCGCACCGTCATCAATTTCTCCAGGGTTTACATTCCCACACCGGAATGTGGGGAGGCGCGGCGTGTTCTGGAGGTGTGTCGCACGCCTTTCGGACGCGGAGCGTCGGCCCCGCCGTTCCCACGCCGGAGCGTGGGAACGAGTAGGGAACGATCAGAATCCAGGGACGGGGGCGCACACACGGGTGCGCCCCTACCGCGTGTCGTTGCCGCGATGCGGGGGCGCACACATGGGTATGCACCGCACGCCGTTACCGTGACGTAGATTCTCTAATGATGCGGATGGCCTGCTCAATCTGGGACACATCCTGTTCCAGATGAGCGATGCTGCTCTCTATGCTCTGGGCCACCGCTCTATGGTAGACGCCGCGGGCCTTCATAGCGTGGAGGCGGTTGCGCTCCTGCCGGAGCATAGCCCGCAGGTCTTCCCGGCGCGACAGGAGGGCCTCCAATTGGGCCACCTCGTCCGGCAGTGGTTCCCAGGCCGGCGGGGTCTGGGCCACGGCGTACCGGGCCAACATCTCGGCGTCCACCCGGTCGGTCTTGGCCCGGATACCGACCCCACGGGCCCAGTACCGCACCTGCCGGGGATTGGGGAGGCTGACTACCCATCCCCGCCGGTAAGCGAAGAAGGCCAGGGGCTGCTCGTAGCCCCCGGTAGGCTCCATCACCAGATGGATGCCTTCCGCCTGGTGGCGACGCTTGGCTTTGGTCAACGCCGCCTCCAGTTCCTCGAACCCCGCTGGGTCATTGGTGAACGAACCCAGCGCGGTAACTTGGCCCTCGGACGAGCACAGGGCCACGTCCAAGGTGTGTTGACTGACGTCAACACCGACCGCAAGGAGCGTCACAACGCACCTCCTTGAAAAGTTCTCTTTCCAAGACGCAATAGACGG
>JALWUZ010000305.1 GCA_027079895.1 Anaerolineae bacterium | reverse complement strand
ACGGCGATGATGCGAATGGGAAGGCAGACCCTGCGTTGGTGGGCGGTCCTGTGTCTCCTGGGTGGACTGGGCGAGGCTCAGATCACCGAGACGGCCAAGCTGGTGGTACCTCCGACGGCGGATGACGTTCAGTTCGAGGATTACCTTGCCGCAGCCATAGCGGCCACCGAAGGTCACGCTTGGTTGGGGGAGTGGAATGACTCCGGCCTATTCCGCAGTGAAGGGGCGGTCTTTGGATTTGAGCGGACCGTGGATGGGTGGAAACTCAGCGAAAACCTGCAGCCCAAGGATCCTCATAAGACTGATACTTTCGGATGGGGTCTCGACTGGGGGGATGGTTTTGCCGTGGTGGGTGCACCTTTCGAGAGCAGCCACTTGGTTTTTGAGGGATCCGTACGTCTCCTTCTGGAGGATCAAGGAGAGTGGGTGGAACACCAGAAACTCTTGCCACCTCACGGCGTGCGCAATTACATCTTCGGCGAGCGCATCGCGATCGATGGGGACCGTGTCTTGATCAGCGCCCGGGGAGATGACGACGGCCAGGGGGCGGCCTATATCTATCGCAGGGAGGGACGGGAATTGGTCTTGGAGCAGAAGCTGGTGCCCCACTGGAATCGGTGGTCTTGGGCTGCGGCTTCCAACACCATTGCCCTGCACGGTGACGTGGCGGTTCTCGGAGCAGCGGCGGATGGCTGGGGGCCGCACACCTTTGGCGCGGATATGGTCTTCGTGTTCGAGAAGGTGAACGGAAAGTGGAAACAGACAGCCGCCCTCTTCGACCCGACACCCCACGATCAGGACAACTTCGGTTTGGGCCTAGCTGTGGACGACGACGTGATCGCGGTGGGCGAGCCGGTTCCGACGGGCCTCATGGAGTATCGTGTGGGCTCGGTCTTCATCTTCGAGCGCCAGGGGAGTCCGCCGGGGAACTGGGTGCTGACCCAGGAATTGCACGCATCCAATGCCAAGCTGAACAACTGGGGAGGGGACGAATACGGAATGGCCCTCGACTTCCACGAGGGGAAGCTCCTGGTGGGCGCGCCATTCGGGCGTAAGGGCAACCTTCTGCTCGGAACGGCCTACCTTCTGGAGCGGGATGCGGGTGGCGCATGGGTCGAGACGAAGATCTTCGCTCCGGAGGCGGATGATGCGCCCTACGGCGGTTTTGGACGTGCGGTTTCCCTTTGCTCCAGTTACGCCCTGATCGGAGACCCGTTCGCGGAGGGCAGCGTCCCGGGAATCCGATCCGGAGCGGCCTACGTCTACGAGCTGCCCCTGGGGGAGGAGAGCTGCCCGGGGATCGTCAACTCGACGGGTGCCGCGGGAGACCTGTGGGTGACGGGCAGCCTGGCCGCGAGCAGCGAAGCGGTGGAGCTTTGGGCGGGAGACCTGCCTGTGGGCCAAGTGGGGCTGTTCATGATCGGCAGTGCGCCGGGCTTCGTGGCGAATCCCGGTGGGAGCCAGGGCAACCTCTGCCTGGGAGGCCTGGTGGGCCGCTTCAGGGGCAGCCTGACAGGCACGGGTTCGGCAGGCGGAGCAGGCGCTACGTGCGGCGGAGGCGAAGCGGGCCGAGGCAGAGCGAGAGTTCGCGCGAGCACAAGCTCTACTTGAGCGGCAGGCAATCGCCATTTCTCAATATGACACAATTAAATCCAGACTTGATGTGGCTCGTGCAGAGGAGGCCAGGGCCCGTCAGGCGCTGGCTGAGGCAAAGGTC
>JALWUZ010000304.1 GCA_027079895.1 Anaerolineae bacterium | reverse complement strand
TTGCAGGTGCCCTTGCAGGGCGGCAAGAGCGACGGGGTGGCGGTGACGGTCGCGGAGGTCGAGGAGGCGAAGGCTCTCTACTACCGGATGGCCGGGTGGAGCGAGGACGGGCGTCCGACGCGGGCGAAGTTGGAGGAACTGGCCCTGGGATGGCTGGCGGACGAACTGGGGCTGGCGTGATTGTCCGGCGGAACCGGGTGCGACGCGCTTCGGAAGTGCGTCGCACCTGTGGCGAAACCGACCTACCGTACAGAAGGAGGAGCATTTCGCAATGAAAATCGTCGTCCTGGGCGGTGCGGGAAAGATGGGCTGCATCGCCACTCAAGACCTGGCCGGCGACCCCCGCGTCCGCGAGGTGGTCATCGCCGACCGCGATATGGAGCAGGCCCGCATCGTCGCCGAGACGATCGGCAGCGACAAGGTCAGCATCGAGCGGATTGACCTGCGCGACCACGACGCGCTGGTCGCCCTGCTCGCCGGGGCGGATACCTGCCTCAACGCCACCGTCTACTACACCAATTTGCCGGTGATGGAGGCCTGTCTGGAGGCCGGGACGCACTACACCGACCTGGGGGGACTCTTCCACACCACCCGCAAGCAACTTAAACTGAGCGACCGCTTCGCCGAGGCGGGGTTGAGCGCGGTGCTGGGAGTGGGCTCCGCGCCGGGCGTCCCCAACGTCCAGGCCCGCTACGCCGCCGACCGCCTCGACACCATCGAGTACATCCACGTCTACGACGGCATCAAGCCGCCCCCGCCGGGCGACACCAGTTTCACCTACGCCGTGCCCACCATCGTGGACGAGTTGACCGAGCCGCCGATAGTCTATCGAGATGGCGAGTTCATCCCCTGCGAGCCGCTGACCGGTTTCGAGGATTACTGGTTCACGCCGCCACTGGGCCTCCTGCCTATGCATCTCTCGCTCCACTCCGAGGTCGCCACGCTGCCGGTGACTTTCCGGGACAAAGGGGTGCGGGAGATGTTCTTCAAGATCAACTACTGGGGGATGGCGAAGGAGACGGTGGAGAAGGTGCGGGTGCTGGCGGAGTTCGGTTTCGCCGGGCGGGAGCCGGTGGACGTGAAAGGGCAACGGGTAGTGCCCCGCGACCTGCTGGTCACGCTGATGGCCGGTTATGTCCCGCCGATCACCGCTTTCCTGGCCCCGCCGCGCAACGAGCCGCCGGACTGGGTAAAGGAGATCGTCACCGAGGTACGGGGGACGAAGGACGGGAAGGAGATCACCTATCGGCTGGGGACGCTGACCTGCAAGGGGGCGTTGCCGACCGGCGTCGCCCCGGCCCGCGTCTCCGTCTGGCTGGCGGAAGGGCGTATACCGCCGGGCGTCCACCCGCCGGAGGCGGTGCTCGACCCGCTGCCGTTCTTCAAGGAGTTGGAGGAGCGGGGAATCTACACCCAGGTGGCGGTGACGGAGATGTTGTGACGCTTCTCCTGTCACCGGCCCCTGCCTGCCTGAATCTCACGGGGGCAGCCGGAGGCACCGCCTTCGGCTGCCCCTGTTCGCTTTGGGATGGGGGCTCAGGCGTGATACTTCTCCGCTTGCGCGAGCGTCACACATTGGGGACAATCTCATGGAAGGCTGAGGCAGGCCACTGGAGGGCCAGTCCTCGGAAAAGTTGGGCCATTGGCAACTTCCGCACCTCGTAGCCTGCCAGTTCCAGGGGGCACTTGCCCCGAATGCGCTCATGAGCATCGTCGG
>JALWUZ010000303.1 GCA_027079895.1 Anaerolineae bacterium | reverse complement strand
GTTTCGAGCAGGCCACCGGCGACACCACTCACCCCAACTGGCACGTCGCCGACAATGCCCGTTTCACCGTGAACCAGTCCATCGCCCGCACGGGGCAGAACGCCGCCATCTTGGGCTACACTTCCGGCCCGCCGTCCACCGGCGACCTCTGGCAGACGGTCAACATCCCCTCCGACGCCTCCTCGGCCACTCTCTCCTTCTGGTACCAGACGATGGGCGATGGCTCCTTCACCGTGGACGTGGACATCACCGACTCCGGCGGCAACAACGTCCTGGTGCATCTGACCACGTTGACCACGGCCACGTTCGACTGGCAGCAGTACGACCACGCCTTCACCGCTGCGGAACTGGCCGCCATCGCCGGGCAGGACGTCCGACTGCGCTTCCACATCAGCGGCGTCGGCGGACCGGAGGATGTGGTGTTGGACGATGTGAGTTGGCAAGTCTGCACCGGCGGCGGGACGACCGATACCCCCACGCCGACACCGCCTTCCCAGACCGGAGGGACGTTCCGCATCACTCTGGCCTGGACCGACTACCCCGGCGAGCCGACGGCGGCCAAAGCGTTGGTCAACGACCTCGACCTGGAGGTCATCGGGCCCGATGGGACGCACTATTACGGCAACCAGGGGCTCTACACCGCCGGTCAGTGCCTGCGCGGAGGGAAATGGGACGCCTGTAACAACGTCGAGGGGATCATCATTGCCGAGGCGGTCTACGGCACCTACACCGTCATCGTGCATGGATACAACGTACCGCATGGGCCGCAGCCTTTCGCGGTCGTGGCTGCGGGGGACAACTTACAAGAGGGGAGCGGAACACCGCCACCGGACTACGATCATTTCGTCTACTTGCCGCTGGTGCTGAAGCAGTGACGCCCGAATCGCTGTACCACAGGAGGAATAGGACATGTTTGACAACAGTATCAGGCTCATCGAGATGCCAGAGCACAACTCGATCTCAGTTCACGTTGACTGCGGGCACCGTGACATCCTGGAACTCGGCGAACGGCTCAATGAGCGATTCGACAGGGCATACATGAACGGGTATAACTGGGAGGCTCTGATTACGTACTACATTAGGGCGGTGGAACCCGACCTGATGAAAGGGATTCGCACGGACTCAGAGGCGGGGATGTTCACGGCCTATACGGACTACAGCCCGGAGAATCTGGAAAAGATGAAGCGTTTTGAAGCCTACATCAGGGCGATGGTAGCCAATGAGGACTCGCTGTTGAGGTTCATAGCCGACAATTACGAGGCGATCGAATGGGACTGATCTGAAATACCTCCGTTCATCGCCGCGTGGACGGACGACGAATGTACCGACGGGAGGAGGTTCTAGATGAACGAATGGCCTGTTGACCTGATTCTCGCCGGACTGGATCATCCTGTCGCCGCCTGCGCCCCGGCCGATGTCCGGGCCGCGATTACCGGGGCTGGCTTCGGCCCCGAACTGGCGCGTTTCCTGGCGGGACTCTACGCCTGCGCCAACGGCGGCACTTTCTACGATGGCGCGTTCCGCATCATTCCCCTCTGGGGCGAGGAGGGCAGTGGAACGCTCGGCTTGCTCGACTGGAACGCACCCGGCGATTGGCAGGAGTACGCCCCTCCATACGCCGACGCGGTCTTCTACTTCTGCATCAACGCCTTCGGCGACCTCCTCGGTGTCCCCATAAACGAGAAGGCCGAACTCGCCGCCGACCGGGTAGTCGTCCTGTGGGTCGAGGAGGCCCGTATCGAGGTTTTCCCGATTGGCTGGCCGCTGGCGATGTCCCGCTTTCTCGAAAACATTGACCACGTGGGGGATTTTCTGGCCCGTCGGCGCGAGTACGAGTGGGCCGTCGCCCACCTGGGGAAGCCGGAGGCCAATCAGTGTTTCTCCTGGAAAGTGCCGCCTGTCATCAGCGGTGATGAGTCCATCGGCAACCTCGAGATCGTCGCCGACTATGTTCACGTCAGTTTCACGCTCCAGGTGCTCCGTCAGGCTTTGCCCGCGTGACCGGTGCTGTCAGTCATCAGGAGGGGAGCGCAATGGTACGAAAAACGATTCGCTGGCTGTTCTTGCTCTGTCTGTTCGCCGCCGCGCCCGTCTACGCCGGGGGCAAACTGCTGGGGGCCAACGTCCAGGTCACCGACGGCGGCCTGGGTCAGTACGGCGAGGCCCAGCACGCCGACGTAGCCGCCGCCAGCAACACCACGTTCTACGCCGTTTGGGAGGACAATCGGGACGATCCCGGCAACTCTATCTTCCATGCCATCTACCTGGCCAAATCCACCGACGGCGGCGCGACCTGGGGGACCAACGTCCACGTCAGCAATCCCAATTGGGAGGGGCAGGGCCTTTCCGACCCGGCGGTAGCCGTCGGGCCGGAGAGGAACGTCTACATCGTCTGGTACCTGGGCAACTGCTACTACTCCTGGTCCGACCCGGCGGTGTGCGGCGGCGCGGACCGGGAGAACGACGTCCACATCGCCCGCTCCACCGACGGCGGCGCGACCTTCCAGGAGGGCTGGCTGTGGGACGGGGACGACGACGGCGTCTTCAACAGCATCGCCCCCGCCCTGGCGACGGACGTGATCAGCGACGGCTTGTACGCCCTGCTCCACGACCACGTCACCAGCGGCTACAACATCTACCTGATGGGCTCGACCGACCAGGGTGACCACTGGTGGCAGGTGCAGGTCAACGACCAGTCCCAGAGCGGGCGCGACCCCGGCACCGAGGGGCCAAAGATGAGCGTCGCCGCCCGCAACGGCACGGTCTGCGCCGCTTGGGAGGACAGCCGGAGCAGCAACGCCGTCTACGGGGCATGCTCTACCGACCGGGGGCACACTTTTGGAGCCAACTTCGCCCTTTCGGGCAGCGCGGCCACCTACCCCCGCCTGGCCTTCGCCCCCGACGGCGCCCTCTACGCCGCCTACCAGCAGAGCGGTCAGGTCTACGTCCGGCGTTCGACGGACACCGGCGCATCGTGGAGCGACCCCGTGCAGGTCTCCTCCATCCCCGACGGCGACGAACTGGGCCGCTGGGACCTGGCCGTGGACGGCAACGGCACCGTCGCCGTCTTGTGGGCCGAGGGGGTGTGGGATACGTTCAGTTCCAGCGACCTCTACCTTTCCACCTCCATAGACGACGGCCAGACTTTCACCGCCCTCCAGGTGGAGGACGCCGACGACACCTACTCCCAGTACAGCCCGGCGGTGGCCGCCTACGGCAGCGGCGACTACGCCCGCGCGGTGATGGTCTGGACTGACGACCGCAACGTCAACAACCAGATCTGGGCCGCCCGCGTCGAACTGGACGCCACCCCGCCCACCGCGCCCGCCAACCTGCGGGCCACGCCCGGCGACACGGTGGTGGACCTCGCCTGGGACGCTTCCACCGACCGGAACGGCATCAGCGGCTACTACGTCATCCGCGCTCCCACCTCCGGCGGGACCTATGCTGTGTTGAACCCACTGCCCCTCAGCGGCACCTCCTACCGGGATGTGGGGCTGGACGGGGCGACCTACTACTACAAGGTCTACGCTGTGGACGGCACGGGCAACGTCGGCCCGGCCTCCGGCGAGGTCGGCGCGGCGGCGACGGTGGGCACCGACCTGCCGCTGAGCGGCACCCTGGCCTACGAATCGGGCAGCGACATCCGCCTGCGCGACCTGCCATCGCTGGGCAACGAGCGCGTCCTGGCCCAGGGCTGGGCGCCGCTCTTCGGCCCGGACGGCCAGCGGGTCTACTACCGCTCCGGCCCGACCGTCGGCGGCTCCATCGTCTCCCGAAAGACGGATGGCAGCGACCTGCAAACCTACTTCTCGCACGACAAACTCTACGGCGCGTTCGACATCGCCCGCGACAACACCTCCTACTTCGCCTGGATTCAGGAGCAGGAATACACCCAGTACGACCCCTACGAGTACTGGGACACCTACGAGCCCCACTACGGCACGAGCGGAGGCAGCCTCTACGTGGACAACCACGAGTTCGCCGAAAGCCCGACCATCTCCGCCGGGCGGGACTGGCTGGCCTACACCAGCCTGGGCTATCACGCGCCCGACATAGCCGCCGCCCAGTACGACCACGTGGCCCTCTGCCTGGCCGACCTGGGCAGCCATACCCGTGTCGCCATCTATCAGGACACTAACTACCAGGACCCGGCCTTCGCCCCCAGCGGCAGCACGCTGGCCTTCGCCGCCGATTGGAGCGGCCAGTACGAAATCTGGAAGGCGACGGTGGGCAGCAATGGCAGCCTCTCGGATGTGACTCAGTTGACGCGCGGAGGCGACGGCCTCTGGTCGCGGGCGCCGGCCTGGTCATCCGACGGCCACTGGCTCGTTTTCCAGCGGGATGTGAACGCCAGCCCGTCCGTGACCGACACGCGCTTGTTCGTCGTCCGCGCCGATGGCTCCAGCCTGCGCTCGCTGAACATCGCCGGAGAGGAGCCGGCCTGGTACGGCGGGGGGCCATCGGCCTTGAACCAACGGCTGTACTTGCCTGTAGTACAAAGGGGGTGAACGACGCACGGCCTGGTCTGGGGATTCACCGTCCGCCGCCACTCGAAAAAATTCTGGGAACGGGAGGTGATGACAGTGCGCGGAGCAAGAGCGTGGATTGTGCTTCTGGCAATAATCTCTCTCGTCCTGACCGCCCCGGCCTACGCCGGGAGCAAGATCATCGGAGACAACGTCCAGATCACCGACGACGCTTTCAATCAGACCGAATTCGGCGAGGCCGGCCGCCCCGATGTGGCCGTCAACGGCAACCGCCTGTACGCCGTGTGGGAGGACACCCGAGACGATTACTTGGGTTCCGCCGCCGAAATCTACTTCGCCCGTTCCACCGACGGCGGGGCCACCTGGAGCGACAACGTCAACCTCAGCCAAGATGTCGTAGATGGCATCGAGTATCCCGCCATCGCCGCCGACACCACCGGCTGGGTGTACGTTGTCTGGGGCAGTTACCTCCCCCCGGACCCGGCCGAGTACGCCGTCTACATAACCCGCAGCGACGACCACGGCCAGACCTTCGAGGACCCCTGGCTGCTCGGCTACCACGAGTCCAAGTGGTATACCTTCGTGCCCCAAGTCGCCGCCGAGCCGACGGGCGGCTATGTCTACGTGGTCATCAACGCTCCCTACACCTCCGATACCTACGACGTTTACGTGCGTCGCTCTTCGGATCACGGCGAGAACTGGCCCGAAAGATGGCGGGCGATCAACGACGTGGACGGCGCCGGAGTCGGCGAGGGGAGTTTCTACGGGCCGCAGATGAGCATCGTTGCCAGTGACGCCATCGTCTGCGTGGCTTGGGAGGACGGGCGGGACGACGGAATGCGCATCTACGGCGATTGCTCCACCGACCACGGGGCCAACTGGGGCACCGATTTCGCCGTCTCTCCGAGCGGAGTCGAAGCCGCTCATCCCCATCTGGCCCTGGCTCCCGACGGCGCCCTCTACGCCGCCTATCAGGTTGATGAGGCCATCTACGTTCGCCGTTCCACTGACAACGGGGCCTCCTGGAGCGACCCGGTGCAAGTCGCCGCCGACATAACCGAAGGCCCGCCTCCCCTGCACCGGAACTGGGACATGGCCGTGGACGACAACGGCACCGTCGCCGTTGTGTGGATGTCGGAGAAGAGTTACATCACCGGAGACCAGAACATCAACCTCTCCACCTCCATTGACGACGGCCAGAGTTTCACCACCTTGTCCGGCATCCAGGATTTCGACGGCGGCCACGAGCAACCGGCCATCGCCGCCGACGGCAGCGGCGATTACGCCCGCGCCTACCTGGTGTGGGACGTGGACAGTGCGGACAACGACCAGATCTGGTCGGCCCGCGCCGAACTGGACGCCACCCCGCCCACCGCGCCCGCCAACTTGCGGGCCACCCCCGGCGATACGGCGGTGTACCTGACCTGGGACGCCTCCACCGACCGGAACGGCATCAGCGGCTACTACGTCCTCCGAGCCACCCAGAGCGGCGGGCCCTACACCGTGACCAACCCCTTCATCGTCACCGGCACCTCATACCAGGACGTGGGGCTGAGTGACGACACTTACTACTACAAAGTCTTCGCCATAGACGGCACGGGCAACGTCGGCCCTACCTCCAACGAGGTGAGCGCAGACGTC
>JALWUZ010000302.1 GCA_027079895.1 Anaerolineae bacterium | reverse complement strand
GCGGGCTGGGACTGGTGCCCCTCGGCGGGCAACTGTACGCCATCGGCGGGGGCGGCTGGACGAGTTACCTCGGCTTCAACGAGCGTTACGACCCCGGCAACGACATCTGGCGCACCATCGCCACCCCTTTGACCGGTGAGTGGCGCAGCCCCGGCGTCATCGTTTTCGAGGACACGATCTACGCCATCGGCGGCTGGAACGGCGATTATCTGAGCATGAATCAGTCCTACGAGCCGCTGCCGTTTCACATCTTTATCCCCGTGAGCAACTGACATCCGAGGAGGAGCGATGAGAATCGAACGTCTGTTGGCCCTGCTGGGCCTGTGCCTGCTGCTCTCCTCCATCTGGACGACGGGCGCAGTCCAGGCCCAGGAACCCCCGGCGGTGCGGATGGTCTACTTCTACGCCTCCGACTGCCCCCACTGCCAGACGGTCATCGAGGACATACTGACCCCGCTACGGGAGGAGTACGGCGACCGGCTCCAAATCAAGATGGTGGAGGTCTCCGACCCGGCCAACTACGAGATGCTCATCCGCGCCGAGGAACTCTACGGCGTCTCCGCCGCGGAGCGCGGCCTGCCGACGCTGATCGTCCACGACCAGGTGCTCATCGGCGAGGACGAGATCCGCAGCCGCCTCTCCTGCCTGCTGGATACCTGCCTTTCACAGGGCGGCACCGCCTGGCCCGACCTCCCCGGCCTCGACCGGATTCCCATCGAGGGGGCCGGCGGCGACCTCCTGGGTGGCGGCCCCATCGCGGGCCTGGAGGACTTGCAGCCCTGCGGCGAGGAGGAGGCGGTCTGCGCCGAGCCGGCCCCCATCTGGGCCGCCTACTTCTACGAGGTGGGCTGCCAGGAGTGCAGCCGCGCCAAGTACGACCTCCAATACGTCCAGAGCAAGTACCCGCAGTTGCTGGTCGAGGAGCACAACATCCAGGACGAGGCGCCGTTGGCGGAGTGGCTGGGGGAGCGGGACGGCGTACCGGAGCAGCAGCGGCTGGCTACCCCGGCCATCTTCATCGGCGACGACTATCTCCTGGGCAGCGACCTCACCGCCGAGAACCTGCTGGCCCTGGTGGAGAAGTACCAATCCACCGGCGCGGAACCGGTCTGGCGGGACTTCGACCCGCAAGCCGCCGAGGCCAGCATCATCGAGCGGTTCCGCTCCTTCGGCCCGTTGACCGTCGTCTTCGCCGGGCTGGTGGACGGGCTCAACCCCTGCGCTTTCGCCACCCTCGCCTTCTTCGTCTCCTACCTGACGCTGAGCGGGCGGCGCGGGCGGGAGGTGCTGGCCGTCGGCGCGGCCTTCACCCTGGGCGTCTTCCTGGCCTACCTCCTGGTGGGCCTGGGGTTTTACAAAGTGCTCGACCTGCTGGGCGACCTGCTGACCACCCTGGGACACTGGGTCTACGGGCTGACGGCGGCCCTCTGCGCGGTGCTGGCCGGCCTCAGTTTCCTCGATTTCCTCAAGGCGCGGCGGGGCGACATCGGGGATATGGCCCTCAACCTCCCCCACACGCTCCGACTGCGCATCAACGCCGTGATTCGCCGGGGCCGCCGGTCGCGGGCCTTCGTGACGGGGGCCTTCGTCACCGGAATCGTGGTCTCCTTCCTCGAACTGGCCTGCACCGGTCAGGTCTACCTGCCGACGATCATCTTCGTCGTCAGCCGCCCGGAGATGCGGGTGCGCGGCCTGTTCTTCCTGGTGCTCTACAACCTGCTCTTCATCCTGCCGCTGGTGGTGGTCTTCGTCCTCGTCTACTACGGCACCGGCTCCAAGCAGTTGGTCAAGTTCCTGGAGCAGCGGGCGGCGGCGGTCAAGTTGGGGATGGCCTTCCTCTTCACTGCGCTGGCTCTGTGGCTGACGGTCTCCCTCATCGGCTAGCGACTATGCGCCCCACCGGAGACGCACCGGAAATCCCCAGGGACATCGTCCGCGCGGTGCTGGACGAGATTCAGGCCGCGCCGGAGCACCTGACCCGCGCCCTGCGCCGTCATCCCCTGCCCGATGGCCGGACGCTCTCCAAGAGTCGGCTGCTGCGGGGTTATCTGCGGCTGTGCGCCGAGGACGGGGAGGAGCCGGACCCAACTATGCTGCGGCTGTTGCGCTCCAAGCCGACCCGCACCATCTCCGGCGTGGCGCCGGTCGCCGTGCTGACCAAGCCGTTCCCCTGCCCCGGCGAGTGCATCTTCTGCCCCGCGCCGGCCGGTATGCCGAAGAGTTACCTCCCCGACGAGCCCGGCGCGATGCGGGCCGCCGCCTACGACTTCGACCCCTACGGCCAGACGGCCGGCCGCGTCCGAGTGCTGGCGGAGATCGGCCATCGGGTGGACAAGGTGGAACTGCTCATCCTGGGCGGCACCTGGTCTCACTACCCGCCGTCCTATCAGGAGTGGTTCGTCCGCCGCTGCCTGGACGCGCTCAACGGGAGCCCATCCCCCACGCTGGAAGAGGCCCAACGCCGGAACGAGACCGCCGTCCACCGGAACGTGGGGCTGGTCATCGAAACCCGCCCGGACAGCATCACGCCGGAGGAGGTGGCCCGTCTGCGCCGCCTGGGGGTCACGAAGGTGCAGTTGGGCGTGCAGAGCCTCGACGACGAGATTCTGGCCCGCAACAAGCGCGGTCACACCGTCGCCGCGACCCGCCGGGCGATGCGCCTGCTGCGGCTGGCGGGGTTCAAAATCGTCGTCCACTGGATGCCCAACCTGCTGGGGGCGACCCCGGAGAGCGACGAGGCCGATTTCCGCCGCCTGTGGGACGACCCGGCCCTCCGCCCCGACGAACTGAAGATCTACCCGACCGCCCTGCTGCGGGATACGGAGTTGTACGCTCACTGGCAGCGCGGGGAGTACCGTCCCTACGACGAGGAGACGCTGGTCGAGTTGCTGGCCCGTTGCAAGAGCACCATCCCCCCCTACTGCCGCGTGAACCGGCTGATGCGGGACATCCCGGCCCCCAACATCGTCGCCGGAGTGAAGAAGTCGAACCTGCGCCAGATCGTCCGACGGCGGATGGCCCAGGAGGGGCTGGTCTGCCGCTGCATCCGCTGCCGGGAGGTGCGCGGGAGCACAGTCGCGCCGGACTCCCTGCGCCTGTCCCGCCTGGAGTACGAGACGGACGGCACCCGCGAGTGGTTTCTGAGTTACGTCACCCCCGACGACCGGCTGGCGGGCTTCCTGCGGCTCTCGCTGCCCCAGGCCGCGCCCCCGCTGGCGGAGTTGGACGGGGCGGCGGTGGTGCGGGAGGTACACGTCTACGGCCCCGCGTTGGAGTTGGGAGACCAGCAGGAGGGGCACGCGCAGCACGTCGGGCTGGGCACGCGGCTGCTGGACGAGGCCCGGCGCATCGCTCGGCAGGCGGGCTACCGGCGTCTGGCGGTCATCGCCGCCGTCGGCACGCGCCCTTACTACCGCGAACGGGGGTTCACACTGGGACGGTGGTACATGCACCGCGACCTCGCCCCCGTGAGAGAATCGTCACAGGAGGACTGATGAACACAGGGAACGACTATCTCGGAGAGTTGTTCGGGCTGTCGGGGAAGGTCGCCGTCGTCACCGGCGGCGGCGGGGTGCTGTGCGGCACGCTGAGCCGCGCCCTGGGCCGTCTGGGGGTCGCGGTGGCGGTGCTGGACCTGTCCGCCGCGGCTGCGCAGCGGGTCGCCGACGACATCACGGCGCAGGGGGGCGCGGCTCTGGCCCTCCGGTGCGATGTGCTCGACCCGTCCAGCCTCGAAGAGGCCCGCGACGCCGTGTTGGAACGGTTCGGGCGGGTGGACGTGCTCATCAACGGCGCGGGAGGGAACAAGCAGCAGGCCACCACCGCCCCCGACCGCTCCTTCTTCGACCTGCCGCCGGAAGCGGTGCGCTGGGTGTTCGACCTGAACTTTCTGGGGACGCTGCTGCCCAGCCAGGTCTTCGGGCGGGTGATGGCGGAGCAAGGCGCGGGGGTGATCGTCAACATCTCCTCGATGAACGCCTTTCGCCCGCTGACGCGCATCCCGGCCTACTCGGCGGCCAAAGCGGCGGTGAGCAACTTTACCCAGTGGCTGGCGACGCACATGGCGCAGGAGTACACCCCCCGTATCCGGGTCAACGGCATCGCGCCGGGGTTCTTTCTGACGGCGCAGAACCGCTTTCTGCTGCTGGATGAGGAGAGCGGCGACCTGACGGCACGAGGACGCACCATCATCGCCCATACCCCGCTGGGGCGGTTCGGCGACCCCGACGACCTGGTGGGGGTGCTGGTGTGGCTGCTCTCGCCGGCGGCGGAGTTCGTCACCGGCGTGGTCGTGCCGGTGGACGGGGGTTTCAGCGCGTTCAGCGGGGTATAGCCCTCATCCGCCACCGGGCTTCTCGACGTTCTGACCTTCGACGGATGAACAAGGGGGAGCGGCGGTTGAGCCGTTGCGTTCGCTGTGGGAGATCGCTGGGTAGGCGATGGCAGTGCCATCGCCTACCCATTTGACCGTAAGCGTAAGAACTTTGAAGAGCCCTATCCGCCGTCGGTGATTTGCCTCCGATGGGAACTATGCTACAATATCCAGGCCGGGTTTCCGGCCAAATCATTAACTCCAAGGGAGGTGGATTATGTCAGAGGAGCACAAGAAGAACTTGAGATTGCTGGCTTATTGGCTATTCGGCACGGTGGTAATCGTCTTCGGCGCCATCACTGCCTACATCCTCTTCGTGGGCCGGGTGACGGCCGGCATCTCGGTGATGACGGCCATCGCCTCCGGTTTCCCGATCTGGGGCATCGTGGCACTGGCGGCCATCGTCATCTATGCCGGATACTACTTCTACGTCAGCCGCAAGGGTTAATTCGACCTGCTCCAAAGCGGCGGCGGAAGTCGGCACACACGACTTCCGCCGTTTTTTATCGCAATCAGACCTCAATCACCTCTTAACAACTTCTGAACATCCGCGTGGTACACTACGGGCAGATTGACAAGGGAAAAAAACCCGAATCACGAGGAGGTGTAAAATGTTCAAGCGAATTGGCAAATGGATTGGAGCAGGGGTAGCGTTGTTACTGGTTCTGGGGGCCGTCGGCACCGCGTTGGCACAGGGGCCGCTCCCGCCTCAAGACGGCGCGCCGGGCGGCTTCCCGTTCGGCGGACACCGGGGCCGGCGGGTCGCCCAGATGTTCTGCGGGCGGCAGCCGCAAATCCTCGCCAACGGCCTGGGGATCGAGGAGGAAGAGGTCAACGCCGCGCTGGCCAACACCATCTCCGAACTGGCGGCCGCCCAGGGGATGACCCTCGACGAACTGGCGGACAACATCCTCGCCCCCGCCACCGAGCGCATCCAGCGGGCGGTGGACAACGGACGGCTCAGTCAGGAGCAGGCCGACGAGATCATCGCCCAGATGAAGGCCCGTCTCGTCGAAGGGCTGCAAGACGGCACCTGGTTCAGTTGGGGCAGGCAGCCCATACGACGGCGGGGAGGTGGGGTCAACCTGTCGGTGCTGGCCGAATCCCTGAATATGACCGAGGATGAGTTGCGCGAGGCTCTGGTGGGTGGGAAGACCGTCGCCGAAATCGCGGAGGAGCAGGGGGTCGCCCTGGACGACCTGGTGGACGCCCTCATCGCGCCGGCGGTGGAGCGCATCCAGAAGCGGGTCGAGGACGGAACGCTGACCCAGGAGGAGGCCGATCAACACATCGCGGACTTGCGGGCGCACATCTTGGAGATGTTGGAGAACGGGATGAAGCCCCCCGCCGGTCGGCCGGGCTTCGGCGGGCCGCAGCCGGGCCATCGCTGGGGCGGACCTTACTAAACCCGCGCCGCCGACTACGCACACAGGGCAAGCCTCACTCAGGCTTGCCCTGTTCGTTTCTCTCGTTCTCGGTCGCAGCGCGGCGGAGTTGCCAGAGGATGAACCGCACCCGGTGGGCCATCGAGACGGAGATGTTCCACAGCAAACGGGTCGCCAGCACCGAATCGTCCTCGCACAGGGCCAGCAGCCGGTCTCTGGTCAACGCCAACACCGTCGCCCCCTCCGGCCCGGCGACCAAGTCCGCGCTCCGCTGCCCCTGGTCGAGCACCGCCAGTTCCCCCACCATCTGCCCCGGCCGGTAGGTGGCGACCAACTGGGAGATGCCGTCCTCGTCCACGTCCTTCCACACCTCTACCGTGCCGGACT
>JALWUZ010000301.1 GCA_027079895.1 Anaerolineae bacterium | reverse complement strand
CCTCGATCCGCTTCCGCCCCACGAAAGGCCGGATGGGGGACATCTCCGCGCGGGGGATGCGGCGCATATCCCGCGCCAGCACCCACTGATGGGTCGGGCTCGTCGGCGGGAACTCGTCGTAGACCTTGTACCAGCCGGTCCCCCGCTCGTCCTCGAAGGCGTCCACGACGTGGTAGACGGTGCCGCCGTAGAAGCGGTACTTCTTCTCCGCCTCCAGGCTGGGCTCGGCGAACGCCTCGGTGTAGACCTGGGAGACCTGCCCCCAGAACCCCCACTCCCCAATGTTGCGGATGAACCGCTGCGGCGGATAGACGCGCACCGGCAGCACCCAGGCGGAGTGGACGTACCCCAACGGCGTGACGTACCACAGGTCGTTGTGTGCGCTGAAGGGGGCGTGTACCTCTCCCAGGATGGGGAAAGATTGGTCGCGGCGGCGGACGGCCAGCCGTTGAGCGGTGACGGCGGGCTGCTCGTAGAAGGTGACGGTGTGGATGGCGCGGCCCATCAGCACCCAGGCGTTCCGGTCCACCACCTCGTCCCCCGTCTCCGGCGGCGACGGATAGTGAGCGCGGGCGTGGAGGCGCGGCAGCAGCGCGGAGACCCCGGCGGCGGCCAGGGCCAGTTTGATGAAATAGCGACGGGATACAGACGGCATCGTGCGATACGGCGATGGATGGAACGTAAGGGCGAATAACCATTCGCCCAAAGCGGAACGTAGGGGCGAATAACGATTCGCCCAGAAAGAATAACAATTCGCCCACCCCTATTCACCAAGACGGGCAGCCACCACCAATCCGGCGGCACAGACGAACAGCCCCCAGCCGACCCCCGTCGGATGGCCGTACAGCGCGGCGAACAGCGGGTACACGAGCGCGAACTGCCACAGGGCCGCGCCGAGGGAGACCACCGCCAGGCCGAGGCGCAACCCGCGCCGTACCCGCGCCGGCAGCCCGGCGATCCGATAAGCAGCCAGCGTCAACGCCGCCCCGCCGACGACGATGAGCAGTTGTTCGAGGTAGGCCGGGTCCGGCGTGAAAGGCGCATTAGCGGTTATGGACAGACGGGCAGCGTCGAGGACGTTGTAGGGGGTGATGAGCACCACCAGCCCGGCGACGAGCACTGGCGGCAGCCAACGCGCCCATCGCACCCCATACCAGGCTGCCAGCACCACGACGGCGACCAGGGGGAGGTAGAACAGCATGCGGTCAACGGGCACCGTCCCCCCCTGCACCTGGGGGAAGAACTTGGCGAACTCGGCCAACTCGAACCCGGTGACGGTGAGGGCGGCGGTCTTGTGGGGTATCCAGGGCCCCAGGTAGCCCGCCAGGGCGATGAGCAGGGTCACGGTCGCTCCCAGGCGGGGGGAGGGGTAAGGCGAGATGTTCATAGCAGGCTCACGACCGCTCCCGCGCGGGAGCGAGTCCCATCACGACGTACTTGTTCCCACGCTCTGCGTGGGAACACGAGCCATACAATTCAGTAGTAGTTGGGATTGTCCACCGACAACCCCTCGGCGATAGCGGCATCGTTCAGGCGATCATCGGATGAGAGAAAAATCAGCCCCGGTTTTCCCCCCTCCGCCAACCGCTGGTTGACATACAAAGCAGTGGACAAATGAACAGCGTCGTAGCCCCGCAACGGGTGACTTTCTATCAGGCGGCACGCCTGCTCTATGATCCTCTCATCCAGGATGACCAGGCGGTACATCCCGCGGCAATGTTCGTCGAACAACCGAATGAGATCGCGGTACTCGGCGACTCCTACTGTTCCATCACGCATACGCCTGGTAAACGCACTCCACGCTTCCACCCGCAACAGTGCGGAGCTCAGGAGCAGACGGTCAAGAGACATTAACCCGCTTGGCGAGAATCTAAGTCTCTCTCGCAGCCACTCACTACCAGGCTCGTTCACGTACAGTTTCACGACGACGCTGGTGTCCAGATAATACGTCACCATCCCTGCTCACGCTCCTCGATGACCATCTCCGAGAGGGGCTTGCCAACGCTGAACGACCGGGCCAGTTCCCTGAACCGCTCTAGAGAAAGCCCCTGAGCAGGCGACGGCGCGACGGGCAACAACAACCCCTCCGCTTCCAATATCTGAACGTCCGTAGGATGGGCGCGGGAGAGACCCGCCAAAGGCCGCTCAGCGTCGGGGCGGGGACGGATGACGATGCGCTGCTGCTCCCGGAAAACCTCCACGCCGTGCTCGACCCAGTCCCGGATGGCGTCCAGCGGTATCAGCAACCCTTTGGGGGTCATCTGGACGGTTATCGCTTCCGACATTTCACTCCTCACTCCTCCCTGCTGTGCCGAAATTGTACCCCATCAAGCCGTCCGGCGCAAGGGAAGCAGCGGCGCGAGCAGTCTCCACTCCTCCGGCGTGAAGGCCCGCAGTCCCAGCACCGCCGGGGGATAGACCGCCAACGCTCCCAGCACCGCCAGCGGGACGCTCAGCGGCGCGAGCAGTGCGGCGACCGCCGCCATCGTCAGGCCGGCGGCGACGGGACGGCCCAACGTCCCCCACCAGCGCACCGCCCCCACCTGCCGCCGGATGTCGTGGGCGAACAGCACCGCCAGCAGCAACTCCCCGGCGACGATGATCCAGGCCGAGGCGAAGTAGCCGAACCGCCGCACGAGGAGCAGGTTGGCCGCGATGGTGAAGACTACCCGCGCCCCGGAGGCCCAGAGCACGTACCGCTGCCGGTCGAGGGCGATGAGGACGTAGTTGGTCAGGCTGTTGACCCAGCCGAAGACGATGGCCCAGATCAGGATGCGCAGGATGGCCGCCCCGTCGGGGAGGAAGCGGGAGCCGCTGAGAGCCCCGACCAGCACGTCCGCCAACAGGGTGATGAGCACCGCCGCCGGGAAGGCGGTCAGCACCAGCAGTTTGACCGCCAGCCGGTAGGTAGGGAGCAGCGCGTCTCGGTTCTCCCGCGCCTGCCGGGAGACGACCGGGAAGACGGCGAAGGAGAAGATCGCCGGGATGAAGTTGATGTTGTCCACCCACTTGCGCCCGGCGTCGTACAGGCCCGCCGCCCGGTCGCCGCGCCAGAACTGGAGCATGACGCCGTTGACACCGGGGAAAAGCACTTGCAGCAGCAACGAGGCCATCAGCGGCCAGTTTTCGACCAGCATAGCCCGCTGCAAAGCCCACGAGACCGCCATCCCCTGGGGCGGGAGGGTCGGCCAGACCAGCCGGTAGGCCAGCACCGCCAGGATGACCATCGTCGTGAGGTTGGTCAGCACGACGGTAGCGGCGACGCCGACGACCCCCCAGCCGCTCACCAGGGCCAGCACGCCCAGCGTCACTTTGACGATGGTGGTGACAGTCTGGACGGCGGCGGGGTACTCGTGTTTTTCGCAGCCTCGGAAGAGGCCGGTCAGCCCGTTGGCGACGGTGCCCGGCAGCAGCCCCGCGTAGAGCAGCGCGACCGCCCAGACCGTCTCCGCCGACAGGGGGCGTCCCGCCGCCTGCCGCCCGACCAGGAAGAGGGCCAGCAGCGGGATCGTCGCCCCGAAGAGCAGCAGCCTGAGCACCGTCGTGTTGACGAAGACCCGCCGCGCGTTGGCCCGGTCGCGGGCGACGGCCCGCATCAGGTACATCTCCAAGCCGAAGTTGGCGACGATGTCGAACCAGCCGTAGATGATGACGGCGGTAAAGTAGCGGCCGGTCCCCACCGGCCCCAGAATCCGGGCCATCAGCGCGACGAAGACGATGTTGATCGGTTGATTGAACAGGTTGAGGACGATCGGGGCGAGGGAGTTCTTCGCCACCCGCCGGACGGTGCTGGCGTCGTCCTCCGCGCGGTAGAAAAATCGCCACAGATAGAGCCCCGTCAGGAAGAGCAGCAGCATACCGGCGACGAAGGAGATGAACGCGCCGACCTTGACGCTGTCGGGGCTGTACTTGAAGCGCACCAGGTACGCGCCGGGCCGTTCCAGCAGCACCCCGCGAAAGATGCCGTCCACCCGGTAGATGGCGACCTCCCGCTCGGCCTCCACGCCGGCCCCCGCCGGGCGGATGAACGCCTTCCAGCCGGGGAAATAGGCGTCGGCCAGGACGAGCCAGGCGGAGTCGTCGCTCCGCGCCTCTACCAGCACCTCGGTGAGAGTGTGCCGGACGACGGCCTGGGGCTGCGGCTCTGCCGGCTGCGGACGCATAACGGCGTCGAAGGGGGTCATTCCGTCGAGGATGACGCAGTGGCGCGGGTCGTGAGTCTGCACCGCCGCCGCCAGGTCGTCCGTCTCCAGCGTGGCGGTGAGCGGCAGCGTGAAGGCGCGGGGCATCGCCCCCAGGTTCTCGTACACCCGCACCGCCGCGTCCTGGTAGACCAGGCGGTACTTGGGACTGGGAATCTCCACCTCGGTGACGATGTACTTGACGTTCAGCAGGTCGGTCAGCGGGCTGTCGAGGCTCGTCCACTGGTGGAAGGAGGCGATGCGGTTGTACTGCAACTCCCCCTGCTCCTCGATGAGCCCCATGTAGCGGGCGTACTGGCCGGTGAAGAGCGAGTCGTACCCGTCCACCGTCGGCAGGTCGTAGAACATGCCGCTGTTGGCGTTCAGCGTCTTGGTCGTGCCGGGCGGGGTGAAGGTCGCATACCGCCAGACGGAGGTATCCCGTCGCAGAAACTCGACCACCGGCGGGACGTAGTCGAGCAGAGCGGGGGAGACCGCCGGGTTGAACCCCGCGCCGAAGGAGACGAAATCGAGCAGGAGCAGCCCGACCGCCAGAAATTCCCACACCGGACGGCGGCGCAGGTAGATCGGGCAGCGGCTCACCCGCAGGACGATGCCGGTGCCGGTCAGCAGGAGGCCGAAAAGGGCCAGCCACTTGAACTCGTAGGAGTAGAAGGCCCGCGCGTCGGGGAAAGCCTCCGGGGCCTTCGCCAGGGAGAGGAAAACGCGGGTGATGAGCGGTTCCAGGCGGGCGAAGAGGAGGCGGCTGAGGACGAGGCCGGTCAGCGTGGCGAGCCCGCCCCAGAAGGCGACGGCGGCTCCGGCGGCGACGAGGGAGGGGCGGGTGTCAAGGAAGACGAGCCGGAGCAAGCGGTTGCGACGGGAGGCAGCAGCGCGGAGGGCGGCGCGGCGGGTACTCCGCACCGTCTCGACGCCGAAGCCGGCCAACATCGCCACCGCCAGCGAGAGGGGGAACACCCAGCGGAAGGGGGAGTGGGATTGCTCCAATCCCGGCAGCGCGTAGACCAGCGCGTAGAGCGGCGTCCCGAAGATGCACCCCAGCGAGAACAGGGCGAGCAGGGCGAAGAAGGGGACGGTGCGCGAGCGAGGTCGGGGGATGCGCGGCAGAAGCCAGCCCAGGACGGCGATGGCCGCCAGGAAGAGCGGCAGCAGCCCCAGGTACGCCCCCCCTTCGACGTAGTTCTTGATGCCCCAGTCAATGTACTGCCCGTCGGGATGCACCGGCGCGGGCGTCCAGCGGTAGGTGAAGAGGTCGAAGTAGCCGTGGTGAGCCGGGTTGCCGAAGAAGTTGGGGACGCCGAAGGTGATCAGTCGGCGGACGGGGTAGGCCCAGCCGCGCACTTGTTCCAACGTCGCCGCCGCCGCGCCGCTGCGGAAACTGCCGTTGACCACCTCGTAGAGCGGGACGAACTGCACCGCGCCCAGCGCGAGCCCCAGGCCGACCATCAGCCCCAGCCAGAGCAGGGGGCGTAGGCGGGCAACCGCGAGGGTTGCCCCGACACGCACCGGGGGGGCATCATCCGGTAGGGGCGGGTCTTGCACCCGCCCTGGGTCTTGCGCCCGCCCCGCGTGGGCAACCGCGAGGGTTGCCCCCACACGCCAGGCGCGTCGGAGGATCGCGTAGAAGGCATAGGCCGCCGTGACCAGCAGCACGAAATAGGTGTTTTCGGCGTGCCCGGCCAACATCTGACAGCCGATGCCGATCGCGCCCAGAATGGCCCAGGGGAGCGTCGCCGGACGGCGTCCCAGGGCCGGCCGCTGCTGCACCACCAACTCCACCATCGCCAGGATGAAGGGCAGCCAGGCCGAACCGGCCACGATCATCGGGTGGGCGGCGGAGGAGACGACCATGAAGCCGCTGAACTGGAAGGTCATCCCGGCCACCAGCCCCCCCAGGCGGCCCATCCCCAGCACGCGGGCGAAGAGGTAGGCGCACGCGCCCGCCCATCCCAGTTGCAGCCAGGCG
>JALWUZ010000300.1 GCA_027079895.1 Anaerolineae bacterium | reverse complement strand
GCACTGGGAGGTGGCCGGCGACGCGGGGACAGTCGCCGCTCAGTCCCCCTTCCCCTGGGGTGAGGAGGCGACGACGACCTTTCAAATCCTGCCCGGCGGGCCGGAGGGCGTCGCGCCAGGCCGCTACGAACTGCGGCTCTACGTCGCCGGGCAGTTGGTGGGAGTGCGCACCTTCCGCGTCCTGGACACCGGCCCCCGCCTGTTCGATGTCGCGGTCTCCGACCGGCCGGACGGGGACGGGGTCGAGGCCGAGACGCGGGTACTCTACCTGCGGTACGGCTACGTGGGGCTTTGTCCGGGGCTGACGCTCGTCCAGACGCTCTACCGGGGGGAGGCAGCCCTGCTGACCGAGCGGGAGGAGTGGAGCGGCCCGTCCGCGGGCACGGAGCAGGTCGTTTTCCTCTCCCCCGATGGGCGGCCTTTCCCGCCGGGCGATTACCGGGCTGTGGTGGAGGTCGCCGGGGAGGAGCAGGCCGCGCTGGAGTTCCCCCTGCCGAGCGCGGAGGAGGTGCTGCCCTCTTTCGGCGACATCACCATCGCCCTGGGGGTGCAACCCGACGGTACCCCGCTCATCACCGCGCCGGACAATCGCTTCGACTGGAATACCGAAGTCATCTACGCCGTCTTCGACTACGTCGGGATGCAGGACGGCACCCCCTGGTCGGCCACCTGGACGCGCAACGGGCGGGAGGTGGCGCGGGAGGAGCACCGCTGGGACGCGGAGCGCGACGGCACGGCGGGGACTTACTGGGCCGCCTACGCCCTGCCGACCGGCAACCCCCTCCCCGGCGGCGACTACACCGTCGCCCTCGCCATCGCCGGAGTGACCCGCCAGACGGCCACGTTCTCCATCCGCTTCTACGTCCCCGCCCAATGACCGTTTACCTCGATGTGTCCGCCGCCGTCCACCGCCGGGCCGGGCTGGGCCGCTACGCCGAGAGCCTGACCCGCGCCCTCGTCGCCTCCGACGGGGGACGACGGTACGCCCTGTTCTACAACCGGGAGCGGGGCGTCGAGCCGCTGGCGGGCCTGGGACACCTCCCGGCCCGCACCGTCGCCCTGGGGTACAAGCCCTGGCGGATGCTGGTCTGGCTGGGGCAACTGGCGCGGGTCGGTTTCGACCGCCTCCTCCCCGGCGCGGCTCTCTTCCACGCCACCGAGCACCTGCTGATGTACCTGCGGGCCGTCCCGACCGTCCTCACCGTCCACGACCTCATCTTCCGCCACCTCCCGGCCCACCACAAACCCCTCAACCGCTGGTACCTGAACCTCGCGCTGCCGCTCTACTGCCGCCGGGCCGACCACATCATCGCCATCTCCGAATGCACCCGCCGCGACCTGCTGGCCGCCTACGGCCTGCCGCCGGAGAAAGTCACCGTCATCTACGAGGCCGCCGACCCGCGCTTCCGCCCCGTCGCCGCGCGGGAGGTGGAGGCCGTCCGCGCCCGCTACCGCCTCCCCGACCGCTACCTGCTCTTCGTCGGCACCATCGAGCCGCGCAAAAACCTCGTCCGCCTCCTGACCGCCTTCGAGCGCGTCCACGCCGAGGGATTGAGCGACGGCCTGGTCATCGTGGGCCGCCGCGGGTGGTTGTACGGCGGCTTCTTCGCCCGCCTGGAGGAGTCTCCGGCGCGGGAGGCGGTCATCTTCCCCGGCTACCTCCCCGACGACGCCCTCCCCGCCGTCTACGCCGGAGCGCAGGCGTTGGCCTTCCCCAGTCTCTACGAGGGGTTCGGCC
>JALWUZ010000299.1 GCA_027079895.1 Anaerolineae bacterium | reverse complement strand
ATTCCATGCGCCGCCGCCCCCACGCCCTGCTCCCTCCGGCAGCGGATGAATCCGCCGCCACCGGCAGCGGATAAATCCGCCGCCTGGGTTTGGCACGCAGACCCAGGCGGCGCATTCCATGCGCCGCCGCCCCCACGCCCTGCTTCCTCCGGCAGCGGATAAACCCGCCGCGACCGGCAGCGGATAAATCCGCCGCCTGGGTTTGGCACGCAGACCCAGGCGGCGCATTCCATGCGCCGCCGCCGAACCGGCGGGTGGATGCGTCCTACCGAATCCCGTGCAGGCGGCGGTAGAGCGGCCTCAGAGCCTCGTACATGGCCCGGTACTCCCGATACAGGGCATCGTAGCGGGCCCGATGCGCCTCATTGGGCCTGACGACGCGGCCAATCTCGATCAGGTCGTCCACCGCCTCCATGTCCGGGTAGACCCCCAGGCCCACCGCCACCGTCAGGGCCGCGCCAATCGCTCCCGCTTCCAGGGGATGGGCCACGACCCGCAACTCGCGGCCGGTGACGTCGCTGATGATCTGCGTCCAGGTCGGGCTGGTGCTGCCCCCGCCGATGGCGTTCAGGGCGCCGACCGACAACCCCAGCCGTTCCAGCGACTCGCAAATCCAGCGGATGTGATAGGCCACCCCCTCCATGACGGCGCGGGCCAAGTGGCCCTTCGTGTGCCCTAGCGCGAGGCCGATGAAGGCTCCGCGAGCGTAGTGGTCGAGGACGGGGGCCCGTTCGCCGGAGAGCCAGGGGGCGAAGAGCAGGTTGTCCGCGCCGGGGGCGACCTCCTCGGCCATGCGGCTGAGCAGGGCGTAGGTCGAGATGCCCTCTCGAGCGGCCTGCGCGGCCTCCGCCTGACAGAAGTTGTCCCGAAACCACATCAACGCCCCGCCGCCGGTCTCCATCTCACCGGCGATAATCCACTTGTCGGGGTCAATGTGGCTCAGTCCCCAGAACGGGGTGCGCGGGTCGTTGACGAAGCGGCGGCTGGAAAGCCCTACCCAGGTGGCGGTGCCCACGCAGAGATGAGCCTGGCCGTCGGCGTTGGCGCCGGCCCCGGACTGGGCTACGGCCACGTCGCCGGCGCAGAGCACTACCGGCGTCCCCGGCAATAGCCCCGTCGCACGGGCGGCTTCCTCCGTCACCGCGCCGATTACCGTAGTGGCGGGGTAGGCCGGGGGCAGTTTCTCCGGCGGGATGCCCAGCGCACGGCAGGCCTCCTCCGACCAGCGTCGCGTGTGCGGGTCGAAGAGGAAGTAGACCGAGGCCCCGTGCCAGTCGGTGGCGACCCGCCCGGTGAGCTGGTGGACGATGTACTCCTTGCAGTCCAGGAGATAGGCCGTCCGCTCCCAGAGCGCGGGACGCTCCTCCTTGAGCCACAGAATCTTGGGGATGATGTCTTTGGCGGTGGGGATGTTGCCCGTATGCTCGAAGAGCAGGGCCCGCATGGCCCCGCCGTCCGCGTGCAGGATGCGGTCGGCCTGCGCGACGGTGCGCACGTCCAGCCAGGAGATCAGCGGCATCAACGGTCTGATGTCCTCATCCACCGGCAAGAGGTTGAACATCTGCGCCGACACCCCCACCCCCAGGATTTCGGCGGGGTCAACGCCGGCCTCCGCGATGACCGAGCGGGTGGTGTCGGCGACGGCCTGCCACAGTTCTTGCGGGTCTTGCTCGACCCATTGGGGACGCGGGTAGCGCAACCCGTAGGGCCGGTAGGCGGAGTGGATGACCCGTCCGCGTAAGTCGGTCAGCACGGCCTTGTTCCCGCCGGTGCCGGTGTCGTGAGCCACGATGTATTTTTTCGCCATCGGCCGGTCCTCCGAGTGTGTTTACTTGAGGCCGCGATAACGGTAGACGTCCACGCCGAAGAAGTGGGCCTCATCCTCCCGCTCTAGATTCTCGTCCAGCCAACCCTGCACCAACCCGCGCTCGTCCCACATCGCCGGTTCCGAGGAGATGAGCCAGATGACATCCCAACCCTGCACCAATCCCTCCATCTGACTGGCGACGGCACGCCGGTCGAGGACATACGCGCCGGTGGCGTCCCGGTAGTTGGTGTAGAGGCCGTCGGCCCAGGAGTAATCACCCGTCGGGAAGTAGTAGTCGAAGGTGTACCTCCCGTGCGGGATTTGGAAGAGCAGCAACTCACGGGTCGGGGGGCGTGGGGCGGCCAGAATCAGCGGCAGATAGACCCGATAGCGCGGCTGCCACTCCTCCGGCAGAGGTGCTCCCCGTCGGGCGACGTAGGCAGCAGCGGCGCGGAAGTCCGTCTTCATAGGAACGGCGGCCTGGCGGGCGACGTTTGCGCCGCTCACGATGAGCACGATTCCCAACACGGCCGCTGCGGGCCAAATCCCCAACCGCCGCCGGAGCACCTCCAACCCGCTGCCGACCAGCAGGTAGAAGGCCGGAGCCGTCCAGATCATGTACCGGTCGGTGAACAGGGGTTGCCGCAAGGAGATGAGCCACACCGCCAGCAGGGGGAAGACGAGCCAGACTGCCACGACGACCGGCGTCGCCCTTTCCCCGCGTCCGCGCCAGAGGAGCAGCCCGGCGAGGGCCAGTCCGCCCATCAGCCACGCCCCCCAGGGACTGCCCACCCCGGCGACGCCCACGCTCCACCCGCCGAGCAGAATCAGTCCCATCGTCGCCAGCGGGTAGTAAGCGAAGCCGGTCTCCCGCACACGGAAAACCTGGGGCAGTTGCCAGAGGAGCAGCGGCAGGTAGGGCAGAGTCAGCAACGCCAGGCTGACCAGGGCCCCGCGCCACCGACGCCGCGCCACAGGCCACCAGAGGAAGAAACAGGTCATCAGCACCGGAATCACCAGCGCGGCCAGGATGTGCAGGTAGATGGCCAGGGTCGTAGCGAGGACCATCGCCGCCCACCACCGCCGGCCGTCCCCCTCGACCGCCCGCCGCAGCCCGTAGAGCGCGAGCAGGACGAGGGCCGTCACCAGGGTATACATTTTGACTTCCTGGGCGTACCAGGTCTGGTAGGGGGAAACGCCCATCAGCAAGGCGGCGACGAGCCCCGTCCAGCGGGAGAAGAGACGGCGGCCCAGCGCGTAGGTCAGGGGGACGGCGAGGACGCCGCCGAGGAGGGAGAGGAAGCGCATCCCGTACTCGCTCGTGCCGACCAGGGCTACCCAGCCGCGCAGGAGGAAGAAGTACAACGGGCCGTTCTGGTGCAACATCCCCGTCAGCGTCTGCGCCAGGCGGGTCGTCGGCGGAGTCGGAGGGGGCGATACCCGGAAAGGCGGCGGCGGACAGGCGCACGGGGTATGGAGGTCGGAGGCCGGGGCTGCCCTCAATGCCTGGATGGTGAGGTAGGGGAACTGGTAGGCATAGCAGAGGGCATCCACCTCGTCCCGCCAGAGCGACTGAGCGTCGAGGGAGACAGCCCGCACCGCGAAGGCGAGCAGCGTCACCAGCAGGACGGCCCAGAGGAGGTAGCGCGGACGGCTCATCAGGAATGCGGGCGGTACCAACGCGCGGCGACGAACGCCAGGCCGGTCGCCAAGACGATCCCCACCGCTACCCAGACCAGCGCGGCCCCTCCCCCCGACCACACCGGGGGCGGAGGGTTCACCACCGCTCCCCCACCGGAATCCGCCGTGGGCCGCGCCGCCGGAGTGGGCGTTGACAGGTGCTCGGCGATACGCGGGCCGTAGACCCACAGGACAGCAGCGGCAGCGAACACGGCCACCAGGGCCAGGACGAACAGCAAGCGAAGGCGATGATGCGAGTCCATAGGCGATATTATAATCCAACTTGAGTCTCGCGCCAGTCGTGCTTACTTCGGAGACCCCAAAGTCCACAGCACGATCTCCGGCGGGGCGAGGAAACGGGCTCGCGGTGCGCCGGCCCCCTCCATCCCCAGCCCCCGGCTGACGTACAACGTCGTGCCGCGCTCCTCGTACCGCCCCATCTCGTACCGCTTCCAGAACGCGGAACTGGTGAACAGGGCGCCGAACACCGGCAGGCGAATCTGTCCGCCGTGCGTGTGCCCGCAAAGATACAGGTCAATCCCCAGGGCCGACGCCTCCGGCATCAGGTCCGGTGAGTGGTAGAGGAGGACGGTGAAGCGGTCGGAAGGGCGGTCGGCCAGCAGGCGGCGGAGCCGCGCCCCGTCCCGCTCCCGGTCGGCGGTGCAGCGCAGGCCGATTAGCCGCAGGGAGTGGCCGTTGAGTTCCAAATCCGTCGTCTCGTCCAGCAGCCAGCGGATGTCCAGTCCGGCGAAGATGGCGGGGACGACGTGGGGCGGGTCCACCGGCGGGCTGCCGGTGATGGCGTAGACGGGCCCGGCGGCGGCCTCCGAAAGGCGGGCCAGCAACTCCCGCACCTCCCCTTGCGAGACCGAATCCTCGATCGAGGAGATGGTGAGGTAGTCTCCGGTGATGACGACCAAGTCGGGTTTCAGTTCCTCCACCCGACGGAGCAGTTCACGCTCGCGCGGGCTGAGATGCTCGACGTGCAGGTCGCTGATGTGGAGCAGCCGCACCGTCCCGCCGCCGGCCAATTTGGGGGAGCGCAACTCCTGACGCTCGACTATGAGGCGGAAGGGCTCGATCCAGGTGGCGTACCAGGCGGTGGCGGACAGGGCCAGGTTCAGGCCGCCGGACAGCAGCAGCGCGGGAGCCGTCGGACGCAGCAATCCGGCGGCGAAGAAAACGGCGGTGTGGGTCAGGGTCAGGCCCAGCAGTGGGGGCGTCACCGGCCCGAAGGAGCGTCCGGTGCGGGGGAGCAGGGCGAGGAGCACGCCATCGGCGAGGGTGAAGGCGGCGGCCAGCGCGGCGACCGGCAGCCGCCACATCCCCCACGGCCAGGCGGCGATGGCGGCCAGCGCGAGCCAGGCCGGAAGGAGCGAGAGGGGCGGGATTTCCCCCACAAGTCCCGCCGCCACCAGCGCGAGATGGAGCGGGTTGGGGATGTAATCCGGGGCCGCGTCGTGAGAATCCATCCGCCGCGTCAGAGTTCGACGAAGTAGGCTTCGCAAGCCTGGTCTATCAGTTCTTTGGTCAAGGCCGGCTTGACGTTCAGGTAGCGGGCGATGTCAATCAACTGGTCAACGAGGTCGCGCGGATGGCAGGCCCGTCGGGGGCGGTTGTGCTTCAGATAGTGCTCCTGAATCAGGTAGGCCAGCCCCCGGTCATCGTAGGGCACCCCTTTGGCCCGGCAAACCCGCTTGAAAATCTCGCGGTACTCGTTCCAAGAGGGGTCCTTGATTTCGATTTTGTGCCGGATGCGCCGCAGAAACGCCTCATCCACCAGGTCACGGGGGGCGAGGTTGGTCGAGAAGACAATCAGCACGTCGAAGGGCACCTCCAGTTTGCGGCCCGTGTGGAGGGTGAGGAAGTCAATGCGCTTTTCCAGCGGCACAATCCAGCGGTTGAGGAGGTCGCGGGGGCGCACCTGCTGCCGTCCGAAGTCGTCAATCAGCAGCATGCCGCCGTTGGCCTTCATCTGGAAGGGGGCCTCGTAGTACTTGCTCGTCTCGTCGTACACCAGGTCGAGGTCTTCCAACGTCAGTTCGCCGCCGGTGATGATGACCGGTCGCTGGATGCGAATCCAACGCGGGTCGTGCTCTTTGGCCTGCGGGTCTTCGGCGGGGACGTGGTTGACGCTGTCGAACACGCGGATGACGTGCCCATCAACCTCGATGGCGTAGGGGATGTACATCGCGTCCCCCAGGATCATCCGCCCGACGCTCTCGGCGATGGCGGTCTTGCCGTTGCCCGGATTCCCGAACAGGAAGATGGAACGCCCGGAGTTGACCGCCGGCCCCAGGCGGGCGAAGGTTTTTTCATTGATGACCAGGTGGGCCAACGCCTGGCGCATAGTCCGTTGGTGGACGACGACGTTCCCTAGCGACTGGCGGTGAATGGCCTCGGTATAGGCTTCCAGCGGCACGGGGGTTGGCCCGGCGTACTGACTGCGGGCCAGGGCCTCACGGGCCACATCGCGCCCTTTCTCGGCGATGGTGTACCGGTAGGCCGCCTCGGTGAACCCGCCCAGGCCGCCGGTGCCGGTCACTTCGCACAGTTTCTCCCGTTTGAGGAACTCCAGCACCTGGTCTACGACGCCGGGGAAGGGCAATTTCATCCGCTCGGCCAGTTCGTAGCCGGAGATGTTGCCCTCGAAGTACATGATTTTGATGGCGTGGTCGGTCAGGAATCCGAGGTTGAGGCCGGTATCTTTGACA